>CALURG010000078.1 GCA_944323115.1 Candidatus Gastranaerophilales bacterium | reverse complement strand
ATACCCATTTTGTCCTGATCGGCTTTTGTTTTCGGTTCAATAGCAACTGAAATTACCGGTTCAGGGAATGTCATTTTTTCAAGAATAATCGGTGCTTTTTCATCGCACAGAGTATCACCTGTTGTTGTATCTTTCAAACCGACTGCTGCACAAATGTCGCCTGCGTATACTTCCTGGATTTCGTTTCTCTGGTCGGCATACATTTGAACAAGTCTGGAAATACGTTCTTTTTTGCCGTTTGTAGCGTTCAACACATATGAACCTGCTGTCAATTTACCTGAATATACACGCAGGAATGTCAAACGACCTACATACGGGTCAGTCATAACTTTGAAAGCAAGTGCTGAGAACGGTTCGTCTTCTGAAGAATGTCTTTCAACTTTTGTACCGTCTTCAAGTTCGCCTTCAATAGCTTTAACATCAACCGGTGAAGGCATGTAGTTTACTACGTTGTCCAAAAGAAGCTGAACACCTTTGTTTTTAAATGCAGTACCGCAGCATACAGGAACGATTTTGTTTTCGCAAGTTGCTTTTCTAAGGACTTTTTTGAGTTCTTCCATTGTAGGTTCTTCACCTTCAAGGAATTTCATCATCAAATCATCATCAAATTCAGAAATAGCTTCCACCAATGCTGCATGGTATTCGTTTGCTTTTTCTACCATATCGGCAGGAATGTCTTCTACCTTGATATCAGTACCAAGATCGTTTGTGTAAATATGAGCTTTCATATCAAGCAAATCAACAATACCGGTAAATTGGTCTTCTGCACCTATAGGCAGCTGAATAGGATGAGCATTTGCATTCAATCTGTTTCTCAATTGATCAACTACACGATAGAAGTTTGCACCTGTTCTGTCCATTTTGTTGACAAAAACCATTCTCGGAACTTCATATCTGTTAGCCTGTCTCCATACAGTTTCAGACTGTGATTGAACACCGCCTACTGCACAGAAAACAGCAACAACACCGTCCAATACACGCAATGAACGTTCAACTTCGATAGTGAAGTCAACGTGGCCGGGTGTGTCGATAATATTTAACTGGTGGCCTTTCCACATAGCTGTAACAGCAGCTGATTGGATAGTGATACCACGTTCTCTTTCCTGATCCATAAAGTCGGTAACTGCCGCACCGTCGTGTACTTCACCGATTTTGTGAGTTTTACCTGTGTAAAACAAAATACGTTCTGTTGTAGTTGTTTTACCTGCATCGATGTGTGCTGCAATCCCGAAGTTTCTAACTTTTTCCAATGGGACTTGTCTAGGCATTTCTTTTTCCTTTTTTTTATTTAACTAGTACTACTTTTTATTTTTTGTCATATTGAAACAAATTCAATATCTATCTTGTTAATTTAACATTATTTTTTGGATAGACCTCGACATATTCAAGGCGACATTATAAACAGACAGCATTCAGCTATCTTAGAAAAATTTTGACATAAAAATAAAAATTTTTAAAGAAAAATTTTAATTATTATTGAGTTTTCTTGACATAAAAAAACGCTTTGCAAGAATACAAAGCGTTTTTGCTATATAAAAAAGTGTTTATTATTGTTCTTTTTTGTTTTTCAAAGCACCGGCAATACCAAAAATAACAGAGAAAGCTGCACTTACCAAGACAAACAAACCGCCTGTTTTTGCGGCATTGACTGCCAAATTTTTAGTTGGAATAACAGGTTTATTTTTCTTGATTAATCTGTATGCATTTGTTGCTGTATCCCAAAATACGCTCAAAAGAGCACCTGCTGCAAATTGCGTAAACGCATAAGCCAAAGCTCTTCCGAATTTAGAACCTTTTTTGGGTCTTTGAACTTCCATTTGAGGCATATTAAAATCTGTACTTACCTTTTCTCGTTTTTTTGCAAACGAGGTGTTTCCATATGCATTTACATTTGCCGTATTTACTGTATTAATCATAACTTTACACTCCTTGCTTTTATTCATTATAAAACACAAAGCAAAAAATTTTTGTCAAACAATTACTATCATAAATTAAAAATGTAACATTATTTAATCATGTGTTAAAATATTTTGCATAGTTTAGTACGGGATTATTAACATGGATGAAAAACAGCTTATTCTCGAGCAATACAGAATTTACAATGAAATGAAAGAACGTTTTATTGACAGGTCATTTATGATAAACCGTTTTTTCCTGATTCTTTCAGCAATATTTCTTTTTTCTTTGATTTTTACAAAAATGATTTTGCCGTCAGCATGTTTTTTATTGCTGGGACTCGACATATTCGGGATTGCATCTTGCGTCATGTGGATATCGAATCAGGACGCATATTCGTCCATAATAAAAATTAAATACAACTCGGTAATTGAAAAAATGGAAGAAGATTTGCCGAAAGCTCCGAACAAAGATGAATACAAGGAACTTACGGACAAACGTGCCAATAAAAGAGTAATTCTCGTGAAAGACATTCAAAAATGGTTTGCGATACTTTTGATGCTTGTATTTTTAGGCAACCTGCTTATTGACACGGCAAATACTATTTTTTCAGGCCTTTTGAATATTTAACCTGCTATCTGAATTTCCGCAGCAGTTTCCGGCCTCCGGCAATAACTGAACTGACGACAAAATATTTTTTGTTACGAGTTTTTCTCATATAAACTTTTAAGAATAATTGACTTTAAAACTAAAATTTCATTTGCTGTATTTCTATTTGTTCAATCTCGCACAAATCCTTTATCAAATCTTCTGATTGATTGTCGTTGGTAATTTCAAGCAGTATAATCCCGCAGAAAGAACATTGACCGTATTTTGTTTCATGCAGGCCTATTCTTGTTTTAATAATACAACCGTATTTTGTTAAAACTTGTTGAACAGCCGCAGCATTATCTATTCTGTTTGAAGTTTTTATACCAACAATTGTAGTCATATTTATCCTTTTTAACAGTTAAAAATTTTTAAATACTTTAGCCAGCTATTTTATTTCTATTTTTTTTGTCTCTTCATCTAGTGATTTTATTTTTGGAAGAGTCAGGCACAAAACCCCGTTATCCAATTCTGCTTTTGCCTCAGACACATTTATTTCTTGAGGAAAGTATATTGTCCTGCTGTAATTTCCGTAAGCAAATTCCGTTTTGTGATATTTTTTGTTTTTATCTTCTTTTTCTTCTTCTTTTTTTGCGGAAATTTTTATATAAGATTTGTTTAATTCCGCATCAATGTTTTCTTTTTTTATTCCGGGTACTTCTACTCTGATTTTGTATTCATTTTCAAATTCTTTTATATCAACAGGTATTGTAAGCCCTTTGGTCTCCTTTTCAAGCACATATTCAGGAAAAACCGAATCAAAGCTTCTTCTCAAGATAGAATTTATTTCTTCATTAAGCGTATTCATAAATGTATCCGGTTTTCTTATCAAATATTTCATAATTTTCTCCTCTTTTGTTCTTTTAATAATTTTATTATATTTTTTACAAAAAAAATGATACTTACATTGCCTGTAAGTATCATTTTTCGTATAAACTATTATTCTTTTATTTTTTAACTTTCCATATCT
>CALURG010000077.1 GCA_944323115.1 Candidatus Gastranaerophilales bacterium | reverse complement strand
ACTTTTTTCTTTAGATACTTTTCTTTCTTCGTATCTTCTATACATCTACAAAGAGAAAGAAAGTAACATGTAAATAAAGATTTAGACTGTAAAAACGAAGATTTTGTTTTACATAATAAGTATTATCAACACCTCCGACAATTTGCGAAAAAGTCGATTATAAATTATAATACCTCTATGAATTTTAAAGTTGAGTATGTTAATAAACTAAAAATCACAATAACATTTCTGTTAATCATTTTGATTTCAGCATTTGCGTATTTTTTTCAGGATGTTTTTAATTATTTTGAAAGTAAATTTATAGATTTCAGAAGCTATCTCAGCACTGACGGAGGCATATATTCCTCGAAGTTCATGCCTGCGGACAAAGATATAGTGATTTTATCCATAAACGATTTGACTCAGTACGAAGCAGCACGCTCTTCGGAACTTAATCTTACACGCTGGCCCTGGTCGAGAGAAGTTTGGGCAAAAGTAATCAATTTTTTGGAAAAACAAAATCCAAAGGTGCTTGTTGTTGATTTAAATTTTTCAAATTATGAAGACTTATCCAGAAACTACACTTCTCCTGACATGATGCTTGCTGATGCGTTAGGATATTACAACAATATAGTTTTGGCGACAGCACTGAGAACACCATACTCAGAAACGGAGAACTATGATTCTTCAAAGATTCTCGACAATTTTGCAAACCCCTATTCGCCTTGCAGTGATTCTTTAAATATGTACATTGACAACCAAAATATTGATAAAAATATTTCTTATTTTTCACATACACCCATACCAAATATTTTTACAAACAGCACGACAATGGGTGTAACAAATCTTGTGACAAGCAAAAATAAAGACGAAAATATAAGATATTCTCAGCCTGTTTACAAATTAATTAAAGGAAACAAAGAATATTATATACCCTCTCTGGGACTTGCTGTATTGATGAAAAAAGAAGGTATAGGCAAACTTGCCGAAGAAATTCCCATAGAAAACAACATCTTGAAAGTAGGCGGTCACAAAATAAGGGTTAATGATTACGGACAAACTTTGATAAACTGGCACGGACACGGCAATGTTTATACGGATATTCCTATCAACGCAATACTCTTGAGTATGGTCAGAGGCACAAATTATTTTGAATACGAAAATCAAAAATATCCTCTTAGCTATTTTAATGACAAAATTGTAATAATTTCACAAACACAGTTGAATACGGAAACGCACAATACTCCTGTTGCAAAAGAACTTGCGGATGCACAAATAAAAGCAACAATAATAGATAACTATCTGAATGATTCCGATATTACGAATAAATGCAAAAGGCCATTTGCAAAAGAGATTACACCGTACAAAGGCGTAATTTTAACAGTTATGTTTAGTTTGTCAATTATTGTCGTTATGATTATCGCCACTAACCTGCCATTGGCGTTTATCAACGGATTTTTGATTATACTGGCATATGTTATTCTAAGTATTTTATTGTTCTGTCATCCGAGATTCAGAGTAATAGTCGACATGGCGATGCCTTTATATTTTATGATTTCGACGTTTTTAATTTCTTTTGCATTAAAAGCTCATCATGAAATAAAGAAAAAGAAAAAAATTGAAAGAATCTTCGGAAATTTGGTTTCGGAAAATGTTTTGAAACAGCTTGTTACAAAGCCACACAGACTAAACTTAAAATCATCCGTACAAACCGTAACGGTTATGTCGTGCAATATTTCCAATAATCTTCAAATATCGGATAAAATGCCGCCTGAAAATTATGTTGCCTTAATAAACAATGTGTTTAATGAAATAGAAAAAATTATATTCAAATACAACGGAACAATAAACAGATTTGTGGGCAATTCAGTACTTGTATATTGGGGATATCCGATTCATTCACGAAAAGACAGCGAAAAAGCTATCCAAGCTGCACTTGAAATAAAACAAAAAATTGAAGAGTATAATCTAAGTCTCAATAATCTGAATTTTGAAGAATATGACGAACAGGAATTTGAAGAAAAAAATCCCGCAAATTATTCATTCAGTGTAAAAATTGCAATAAATACGGGTTCAGCATTGATAGGACAAATAGGCTCTTCAAATGTTTCTGATTTTACGGTCTTGGGTGAAACAGTAGACGCTGTCGAAAGAATTGAAAATATATGTTCTGAATTTGGAAAGACTATCATTGTCACTCAAAACACTCTGGACAAACTAGATGTTGCTGCAAAAACAGAATATCTCGGACAAATCCGTCTTAAAAACAGCAATACAAAAATCAAAATTTTTGAACTCATTTCGATGAATCAAAATGATTAGACAAAAAATTCTGACAAAATATAGGGAAACTCATAATGCTTCATATTGATTCTCTTCTGCTTGAAGCTTTTTATAAAGAAAACAAAACTTTTTTTGAAAATGCAAAAGTACAAAAAATACAGCAGCCGACAAGACGTGAAATTATTTTACAACTCCGAAACAACGGAGAAACAAGAAAATTTTATGTAAATATAAGTCCTAACTTGTACCACGCCTGCTTTATGTCCTCCAAAAACGAAAACAGAAGAAATATTTCTATCCCCAAACAGCCGCCTATGTTTTGTATGCTGTTAAGAAAACATATGGAAGGTGCAAAAATAGTTAAAGTAAATACTCCAAAATTCGACAGAATAATAGAGCTTATCTTTGAGAATTATAATGAACTGGGAGACAGAATTGAAGAATGCCTCAGCATTGAACTTATGGGCAAACACAGCAATGTGGTTTTGTACAATACCGAAAACAATATAATACTCGGCTGTGCCCACAACATAGGCGAAGAAAAAAGCAGAGAAAGAGAACTTGCCGGAGGTTTGCCTTATATATATCCTCCAAAACAAAAGAAAAAAAACTTTCTTTTAACAAAGTTCAATGACTTTGAAAAAACATTAAACAAAGCCGATGACACTTTAAAAAAGACCCTAAATTCACACTATTTTTCACTGTCTCAATTTTGTGCACAAGAGCTCTGTGAAAAAGAAAAGATAAATCCTGATATAAAAACAAAAGATTTAACACAAGAAGAAATGCAGCGTATTTTTATTTCAGTGCACGAATTTCTTGACAAAAAAGAACATAATTTTTCCGTATCAAATGATTATAAAATCTACTCTTGCATAAATAAACTTGAAAGATCTTATTCAACAATTAATGAATTAATAGATGATTATTTTTCATACCATACAGAAGCGGCTCTTGTTTCGACATTGAAGACAAAGCTTGTTTTGCAGACTACAAAAGAAATAAAAAAATTAAAAAACACATATGAAAATCAAAAAAAACAGCTTGAAAAAAAAGAAAAACAAGACAGTTATATGCAAAAAGGAAATCTTTTGATTGCCAATATACACAAAATCCCAAATGGAATAAATAAAATTTCTCTGGAGGATTATGTAACAGGTGAAATTGTTGAAATACAACTGGATGAAACCAAAAGCCCTTCTGAAAATGCACAAAAATATTTCGCTCTGTACAACAAAATAAAAAAAGCCGTTAAAGTGGCAGAAGAAATGATTTCAGAAACAACTGAAGAAATAAACTATTTTGAACAGATTTTATACGACATACAAAATTGCAGCAGCTACAGAGAACTGAAAGAAATAGAACAAGAACTTTCACCGGAAACAAGTCAAAATAATAAAAAGAAAGAAGAAGACAGCAAAATTGAAAAAAACGAAATAGATGGCTTTACAATTTATATAGGTAAAAATAACAAACAAAATGACTATCTTTATTCCAAAATATCATCACCGGATGATTTGTGGTTTCATGCATTGAACACACCCGGTTCTCATGTAATTGTAAAATTTCAAAACTCTTCACAAAGAATAGAAGAAAAAACAATTTTGAAAATAGCAAAAATTGCAAAACAAAATTCTAGAGCAAAAAATGCAGCAAAGGCATCTGTGGTTTATACCCTGAGAAAATATATAAAACGTCCCAACAAAACAAAATCCGGATTTGTTGTGTATAAAAATGAAACGGAAATCGTTACAGATTAAAAAAATTTAAACTTTTTTATTGACAAAGATACCCGGTACTTTTGAAAAGCTGCTGAAAACATTGGCTGCATCTTCCGGTGAAATCGTTTTTATGATTTCTTTTTTCTTGGAATCCCAAACCTCTATCATATTATTTTCATTGTATTTAAAGTGATATTTGTCGGCATCTTCATCGTCTTCTTCATCAGCAGAATTTTCATTTTCTGTTGTTGTAATATCAGAAGAATTTTCTGTTTCTTCTGTAGAATCGTCATCACCATCTTCGTTTTCATCTTTTTCTTTTGGTTCACCGATAAAAGGTACAAAGCCGTTGAAAGCAGCATCTTCATCTTTTTTGCCGACTTTTTCTCTTTTTCCGATACCGTCAACATCGGCAATTTGATTTTCCAGGCTCTGCCTTGCCGTTGCTTCGGCTTCATTTGCCAATTGTGCGGATGTCAAATTTTTATTAAGACCAAGATTTGCAATAGAAAAACCGTCTAAACCCACAAACACCTCTTTTGATAAAAATCATATATATGATATTATAATACATAATTGACTTATTAGGAAGTAAATTAAGCGGAGATTTTGGAGTTTATGACAAAAAGCGGGCTTGATAATATCATGAACCTTATATATGGTGCACCTTTGTGGGTTCAGGAAGTTATTTATATGGATATAAAAAATCATGTTGAAGAGAATTTACCCGGTGCAACAACTGTATACACAGAAGAAGAAATCTATCCAATATATGTACCTGAAATAACATTCAAAGGGAAAAAAGAGCTTGAAACCCACGATCATGCATTTGAGTTCAATGTATACAAACTTCTTGAAGAAATAAATAAGGGTCAAAGAATAGCCGATATAACACTGAATAATTTTTGGTCTTTAGAACAGACATCAGCATATCTTGCTTTGTGTGTAAAAAACGAATTGGTTAAGACTCCTTCAAATCCTATTATTAGTGCAAGTATTTTTTATCTCGGGAATGAAATAAGACTGGGAGAATATGTAAAAAGATTGGATAAGATTGATATACAAGGACTCGATGATATTCTAAGAAAACAAAAACTGCACAATGAAGAAAATCCAGATGACAAAGTAAAAATAGGCGAGCTTTTGATAAATATGGGATATGTCGCCAATAAAGACATCGACAAAATTTTAAATATGAAACAGGAAGCCAAAAGACGTTTTATTGTTTCCAATGATTTTAAACCGGCAGCACAAAGTGAAAATGTAAATTACACGGAATTGCAGCAAAAAATACAAAAACTCACAACAGAAAACAATTTGCTGAAAGACAAACTAAGAGCAATTTTTAACATACAAAACAAAAAGAAAACAGAATAAAATGACAAGATTAACACCTGAACTTCTTGTTCAACAAACAAGAAGCAATCAGTTGGAAACTGAATATTACGGCTACATAGTATATTGCGGAAAAAATAAAGAAATAAAAACCTTCGGAAATACTCAAAAAAGTTTTTTCTTTCATCGTTCGTGCTCAAAACCGCTTCAGGCAAGCTTAATTTGTGACTACGGCACAAAAGATTACTACAATTTATCTGATGAAGAAATTGCAGTTTGTTGTGCTTCTCATACAGGTGAAGAAATACATACAAATTTGATTAAAGGAATTCTAAAAAAAGCAAACCTATCTGAAAAGGATCTTCTATGCCCGGCTATAGCTCCTTTAAGCGAAAAAGAACAAAAAAAGTTTACAACATATTCAAAACTGCACAACAACTGTTCCGGAAAACATGCTCTTATGCTGGCAATTTGCAGGCAGCAAGGGTGGGATATAAAAAATTATTTGGATAGAAATCATCCTTTGCAGACAGCTGTGTATAACAAAATCAAAACTTTATGTGAAACGGATTATGAACTGCCATTCACGCCTGACGGCTGTACGGCACCAAACTATGCAACAACACTTGAAGACTTTGCAAAAGGATTTGAAAATTTATTTTTTAGCCCAAAATACGAAATTATAAAAAAAGCTTTTATGAAGAATCCGATTATCTCAGGCGGAGAGAACCGGCTGGATTCACAACTAATGATGATGAATAACGAACTGGCAGCAAAAGTCGGGGCCGGCGGCCTGTGTTATGTAGCAAATACTGAAACAAAAGAGGTTTTGGGGTTCAAAATTGTTGATGCAAACATGCATGCAAGAAGTATTGCGGTAACTGCTGCACTAATAAAACTCGGGTGGATTGATATAAATTCCATAGAAAAAAAACTCCTTGATGTAACTTTGGATAAATTTGTGAAAACGGAAACCGGCGAAATTGTCGGCGAATACAGCCTTTATAAAGATGTCGAAGCCTGGCTGGAAACGAATATTTTATGCTGATTCTGTTTAGCCGAATGTTTTAAATGTTTCTTCTATGTTTTTATCAATAACTTTTTTTACGGAATCCATTTCGTTTTCAATTGCTTTTTGTTCGGTAGAAAGCTGCTGTATTCGCATATCAAACTGTTTGTCTTTTCTTTCCAGACTTTCTACTTTAGCGTTATAATCCGCATTTGCCATTGCATAATCACCGGAATCAACACCGGTATAAATAAATTCGGCTCCGTCTATTGTCTGATCTGTCCAACCGTCTCTGGTCATTTTCTGAATGGTCCAATTACCGGTTTTTAAGTTGTTTTCAAAATAATCTGCCTGAGAGCAATAAGGTTCAACGACGTAATCCTTTACTGTTTTGCCTTCGGGCATAGGATCCGGTAATTCAGAAACGACCAATCTGCCATAGGAATCTCTGACCTGCATACCCAAGCCTCCGTCTTCTTCGGAAGCGGTAACTAGCTGGTAAGAAAGTCTTTGCATATCCTGAGTACTGGAACCATCACCGTCTTTGGAATAGTACAAATGCTGAATATTCATACCGTTGCTCCAAAGAAGTGCCTCTGTGTCCATCTGCTGTGCAAGAAGCATTTTTGCTTGAGTTGTCTGTTGAATTTCAAACTCAAGGTTATTCTTTCTTGCAGTCAATGTTAAATACCTTGCCTGTGAGGCTGACAGTCCCATTTTTTTATACTCCTTTTTACATGAAGTTTATCGACTGCAAAACTGTAGTTCTTTAGGATTTAGAAACAACTTTTTACAAATATTTACATTATTATTTTTTAAAACTTTTTAAAATTATTTTGTCTATTTATCGCAGACACAATAAATATCTGGCTATAATAAATTTCAAGTTAAAAACGGCAAATTATTGTTTGTGTATTTTGTTATAAAAATTTTAAAGACATTAAACATTAACTTATTTTTAAAGTATAATCAAAGTACAGTAGATATTTATGATTTTTGTAAAATATAGTTGAACACAAACACTGGAGTAGTATGGAAGAATTATTAACAAAAACGGCAGCAGAGCAAAGAAAAGCTCTTTTAAACAAAGAAATTTCCGCTGTCGAGCTAATAAATGAACAATACAAAAGAATTGAAGATGTTGAAGAAAAGCTGCAAGCCTTTAACTCTTTATGCAAAGAACAGGCAATAGAAACGGCAAAAGAAGTTGATAAAAAAATTGCAGCAGGAGAAAATTTGCCACCTTTGGCCGGTATTCCTCTCGCATTGAAAGACAATATTAATTTAAAAGGAACAAAAACTACGGCATCAAGCAAAATTTTAGAAAATTTTGTTTCACCTTATGACGCTACGGTTTCTTTAAAATTAAAAGAAAACTTAATACCGATACTTGGAAAAGTTAATCTTGATGAATTTGCAATGGGTTCATCTACAGAGAACTCTGCATTTAAAATCACAAAAAACCCTTGGGACACAAACAAAGTGCCGGGCGGAAGCTCCGGTGGTTCCGCTGCTTCTGTAGCAGGATATGAGGCAACACTCGCTCTCGGTTCAGATACAGGAGGAAGTATAAGGCTGCCTGCAAGTTTTTGCGGAATTGTCGGTGTAAAACCCACATACGGTAGAGTTTCAAGATACGGTCTGATTGCTTTTGCTTCTTCACTTGATCAGATAGGACCTTTTGCTAGAAGTGTAGAAGATGCGGCTTTGTTACTTGAAGCAATCAGCGGCTGTGATAAACACGATTCAACATCTCTTGATATACCTGTAGCACAATTTTCAAAATCTTTAAACAAAGATATAAAAGGTGCGAAAATCGGTGTAATTAAAGAATTGCTGCAAGAAGGTGTTTCACCTGATGTAAAAAAAGCAATTGAGTCCGCAATTCAAAAATATAAAGAACTGGGTGCTGAAATAGTTGAAATATCACTCCCCCTTCTTGAACACTCCATCGGAGTATACTACATACTTGCAACAGCAGAAGCAAGCTCAAACCTTGCAAGATACGACGGTGTAAAATACGGATACAGAACACCTGATGCAAAAAATCTTCTTGAAATGTATACAAAAACAAGAGCGGAAGGCTTTGGTGACGAAGTAAAAAGAAGAATAATGCTCGGAACTTATGCATTGAGTGCAGGCTACTACGATGCATATTACAAAAAAGCCCAGCAAATCAGACGTCTAATCAAAGAAGATTTTGACAAAGCTTTCGAAAAAGTTGACCTGCTGGTTTCACCGACATGCCCGAATACAGCATTTGAAATAGGTTCAAAAATATCCGACCCGCTCAGTATGTATTTGACAGATATCGGTACAATCAGTGCAAATCTTGCCGGTATACCAGGTATGAGTATCCCCTGCGGATTTGATACGGACGGAATGCCAATTGGTTTACAGCTTTTGGCTCCGGCACTGCAAGAAGAGAAAATGCTCAACTTGGCATATAAATTTGAACAAGCAACAGATTTTCACAAAAAGCAACCTTGTATATAATTAGAATTACAATAAGGAATAATTGGAGTAGATATGAAAAAATTATTTGTTATTTTAGGGTTATCCTTGATTCTTGGTTCAGCTTTTGCAAATACTGCACAAGCGTATTCAACAGAAGGAGCAATGTATTACAATGAAGGTTTGGACTTGTACTCCAGAGGAGAATACTCAAAAGCAATCCAATCTTTCAAAACCGCAATTGAAAAAGATGCTGATTTTGTAGATGCATATTACAATTTGGGTGCATTATACGAATACTTAAAGAGTTACCAGTCAGCAATCTCTTGTTTCTCAAAAATCAATCAGCTTGACCCCAATGACTCAGAAACGATTATTAAACTTGCAGAACTTTATTACAAAGTCGGAAATAATGAAAGAGCATTGTTTTACGTAACAAAAATCAAAGACACAGACGAGTTCTACGGTAGAGCTAAAAACTTAAAAAATCAAATCGTAGTCGCTCAACAAAAAGCAGCAGCAAAAAGCTCTCTTGCAAATGTTAACAAAGCAATTGAAACAAACAAAAAAATCATAGACAAATTCTCAGGCCCCACAGGTCTTGCTATGAATTCTCAAGGCGTGCTTTTTGTAGCCAGTTTCACTGACAACAGTATTTACAAAATAATGCCAAACGGAGAAACACAATTATATACAAAAAGCACTTTATTGGGCGGACCGATTGGCTTGGCATTTGATGCTGCCGACAACTTGTACGTTGCAAACTACACAAAAAACAATATTTTAAAAATCAACAAAGCAGGTCAAATTTATACATTTATGTCCAACATAACAAACCCTTATTATCTGATAATAAAAGATAACAATATGTATATCACAGAACAGGGCAACAATACTGTTATAAGATATAAATTGTATTAATTTAATAACAAAAGAAGACTAAAAAACAGCTAACATTTTCATGTTAGCTGTTTTTAATTATAAAGAAATCAGCTATACATTCCTTTTAAATTTAGCTTCAAGTTCTTTTAATTCTCTCTGGTACGGAGAAATTTTGTTAAGCTTGAATATCACATCAGGCAGAACCTTCAAAACGTAATCAATTTCTTCTTCCGTCGTAAATCTGCTGAGACTGAAACGAATACTTCCATGCAGAGATTCAAAAGGCACCCCCATCGATTTCAACACGTGGCTCGGCTCCAAACTTCCGGAGGTACAAGCACTTCCGGAACTTGCACAAATACCGAGATCACTCAAGTGCAAGAGAATCAATTCCCCTTCAATATATTGGAAACCTATGTTTGTCGTATTTGGTACACGATTTTGAGAATGTCCGTTAACTCTTGCATTGTAGACTCTTTCGAGTATTCCGTTTTCCAGCTTGTCTCTCAATCTTTTCACTTCATGTATTTCATAATCAAGAGATTTTTGTGCAATTTCACAAGCTTTGCCCAATCCGACAATGTAGGGAACATTTTCAGTACCGGCTCTTTTCCCTCTTTCTTGATGTCCGCCTATTATAAATGCAGGAAGCAATGTACCGGTTTTTACATACAACGCACCTACACCTTTTGGTGCATGGATTTTGTGTCCGGCTATAGACATCAAATCTATGTCTGTATTTTTTACATCAATAGAAATTTTACCCGCAGCCTGAACAGCATCGACATGAAATTTAGTTTTCGGGTTTATTTGTTTAACAAGTTTTGCCGCTTTTTCAACAGGAAGAATAACCCCTGTTTCGTTGTTTGCATACATCATTGACACAAGAGCGGTATCATCGTTTACTGCATTTTTTAGTTCGTTTAAGTCAATATTGCCAACAGAATCAACATTCAGGTATGTAACATCATATCCTTGTTTTTCATAATATTTAAAAAGATTTAAAACAGCAGGATGTTCGACTTTTGTTGTGATAATATGCTTTTTATTTTTATTTGCTTCAATAATCCCTCTGATAGCCATGTTATCGCCTTCAGAGCCTGAACCGGTGAAAATAATTTCTTTTGCATCATTTGCACCGAAGAAATCTTTGACCTGCTCTCTTGCTTTTTCAACAGCTTTGCTAACCTGTCCGCCAAAAGCATGCATACTGGAAGGATTTCCGTACAATTCACAAAAATACGGTTTCATTTCCTCAAATACTTGAGGGTCAACCATTGTAGTGGCATTATTGTCAAGATAAACAACTTTTTCTGTCATTTTTACACCTCCACAACTTCAATATCAGGAGAAATGTGCTCTTTTAATGAAGCTTCCACAAAATTAGTCAAAGTGTTGGAAGAAAATTTACAGGATTTGCACATACCTTTTAAAGAAACAAAAACTTTGTTGTCCTTTACGTCAACAAGCTCAATATCTCCGCCGTCTTTTCTGAGTTCGGGAGCAATGTGTTTTTCTATAACATTATTGACCTTTAAAATAAGCTGGGTTACAGACATATTTTTAATGTCTACTTTTTCTTTTTTATTTTTAATTTCATCGATAATTTTTTGTATTGCTACATGACACTGGCCGCAGGCACCGCCGGCTTTCGTATAATTCATTACGTCTTCAAGGTCTGTAAGATTGTTTTGTTCAATTGCTTCTCTCAATACGCTCTCAGTAACATGATAGCAATTGCAGATAATTTTTTCATCGCAATGAGCAACTGAATCTTCACCTTTATAATTTGCAATAGCTGCTTCAAGAGCCTCATGTCCCATTACCGAACAATGCATTTTTTGAGGAGGTAAGCCGCCCAAAGCATCGGCAATATCTTGATTTGTAATTTTGGCAGCTTCATCTATAGTCATACCTTTAAGCATTTCCGTGAGAACACTTGATGAAGCAACAGCCGAACCGCAGCCGAAAGTTTGAAACTTTGCATCTGTAATTTTTCCGTTTTCATCTATTTTTAAATATAATTTTAAAGCATCACCACACACAAGAGAACCCGCCTCACCGACAGCAGAAGGGTTTTCTATTTCCCCGACGTTTCTGGGGTTTTTGTAATGATCCATAACTTTTTCAGTATAATCCCACATAATAATCATTCCTTTTTTAACGATATTCGCAATTACATTTTATCGCAAATGAAAAAGTAATTAAACAAGACAAATATTTACTATAATCAACAATATCCGATTATTTATAAAATTGTAAAAATCGGCAGGTTAACTTATAATTTTATTTATGGATAAGGTAATCGTAAAAATACAAAAACTTAACCCGAATGCCAATATACCCACATATCAGACAGAAGGTGCTTCAGGCATGGACTTGTGTGCATTTCTTTCGGAACCAATCTTGTTAAAACCTCTTGAAAGAAAATTGATTCCGACAGGTTTAAAAATGGAACTGCCGCAAGGATATGAAGCACAAGTCAGACCTCGTTCCGGCATGTCAATAAAACACGGTATAACTCTTGTAAATTGTGTAGGAACCATTGATGAGGATTACAGAGGAGAAATTTGCGTTCCCGTTATAAATCTTTCAAATGAAGAATTTACAATTAATAACGGGGATAGAATTGCTCAAATGGTCATCTCCCCTGTCACCAAAGCAAGCATAATTGAGACAAAAGAGCTTTCAAATACAAAAAGAGGTGAAGGCGGATTCGGTTCAACTGGAAGAAAATAAAATGATAAAACTTGCAGTATTTGATTTTGATTCTACTTTAATGGACGGAGAAACAATAGAAATAATCGCCTCTGAAATTGGATTGCAAAATGAAGTTGCTCAAATCACAAAAAAAGCAATGGAAGGTGAGATTGATTTTTTTGACAGTCTGACATACCGTGTTTCACTGCTGAAAGGCATAAAAAAAAGCCGAGTTGATGAAATTTGCAAAAACCTGCCTTATATGACAGGTGCAGCGGAAACAATTTCCGAATTGAAAAAAATGGGCTACAAGATTGTCTGTTTCTCCGGAGGTTTTGAAAATGCAACCGAGCCCGCAAAAGATATTTTAAGATATGATGCGTCTTTTTCAAATATATTGCACGAAATAGACGGTCTTTTAACAGGGCAGGCCGGCGGTCCTATGATGTATTCAGACAGCAAAGGGCAAATGCTTAAAAAACTTCAAGCTATTTTTAATATAAAACAAGAAAATACTATTGCGGTTGGAGACGGAGCAAACGACTTAAGTATGTTTAAATACGCCGGGACAAAAATCGCTTTTTGTGCAAAACCTGTACTAAAAAAAGAAGCAACATTCTGTATTGAACAAAAAGATTTGAAACTTATACTTGAAAAGCTAAGTTAGTATTCTTCTCTATTGCAGCAACATGCAGTAAAATTATTTTTACAAATATTTCTCAAATAAAATTAATCAAAAAAATTTACTAAAAAAAAGAGGGTCACAAATAATGTACCCTCTTTAAGTTAGGTTATAAATATCAGTAATTTCTATTTAGTCTGAATTAAATAATATTTCTTGATATTTCTAAAGGTTTGGTGCCTGAATAATCGACCAGTCTTGCAGTCGTAACAACATTGTCTCCATTTCTTTCAAAAGTGTATGTCATATTTTGAAGTAATTTTGCTTTTTCTCCATTGACAGGAATTGACATTCTGCCGACAATATTTTTTACGACATTTCCTTCATTGTCATAAACAACTGTATAGCGTTCGCCTCTGGGTATATCGTGAATTATTTCTGCACGTTTTACACCGTCTTTGGTATATTTTGTTTTAATAGTTTTTACAACTTGCTGAGACATTGTACCGTCAGGATTTTTTACTTTTGTCTTCGTTGTTTCAGTAACAAACTTGCCGCCGTCTTTTGCAGCTGTTTCAAGTCTTTCAACAATCGGTTTTAGAGCCTTAGCATTTCTGTAGCGAATAATACCATAAGTAATTGCACCCAAAGTTGCCAAAGTTAGAAGAACTTTTTTGGTTGAACTTGAGGATTTTTGCGGCTCCTGATATACAACGGGATTTTCCGTACCAACAGAAACTGCTGCTTGAGGAGTTTGTACGTTTTGTACATTTGCCGGGTAAATCACATTTCTTTGAACACCATTTACAGACATAGATACTACCTTTCTTTTTAAACACATCCTTATATATTAATAAAAACATTTCATTATCAGAAATTGCCAAAACAAAACATCCTCAAAACTCTTGTCCGGCAAGGTTTTTGCATTTTTGCAAAAAATAAAAAATTTTTCTTATTTTAAAAATGAAAAAATTGGCATGGTCACAAAGTAAATAAACTAGAGGGTTTACAAGACTTTTTATATAAAAAAGGCATGCCATTGGCATGCCTTTTTTATTTTGTTGGAATTAATTTTTATTATTTAAAGACTATTTCATCACCATCTGTATCAACTATAATAGTACTGCCTTCATTATATTCTCTTGCTAAGATTTTTTTTGCAAGAGGATTTTCAACAAGCTGTCTTATAGTTCGTTTCAATGGTCTGGCTCCGTATACAGGATTGAAGCCTTGTGTTGCAAGCAGTTCTTTTGCATCATTTGTTATTTCAAGTTTTATATCTCTGTCTGCAAACAATTTTTTCAATCCTTCAAAATAAATATCAACTATGGCTTGCAACTGTGGCAATGTCAAAGCTTTGAAAAAGACTATTTCGTCAATTCTGTTTAAGAATTCCGGTTTAAAATGTTCTTTCATCAAATCCATGACTTTTTCTTTGGTTTGATCAAAATCTTTTTCAGACAACATTGAATTAAGACTGTTTTCAAGAATAATACTGCTTCCGATGTTGCTGGTCATAATTATAAGAGTATTTTTAAAATCAACTGTTCTGCCTTTTGAATCAGTCAAACGACCGTCATCAAGAATTTGCAGCATTATGTTAAATACATCCGGATGAGCTTTTTCTATTTCATCAAAAAGCACAACAGAATACGGTTTTCTTCTTACAGCTTCCGTAAGTTGTCCGCCCTCATCATATCCGACATAACCCGGAGGTGCACCGACAAGTCTTGCTACAGAATGTTTTTCCATGTATTCAGACATATCAATTCTTATCAAAGCATCTTCGTCATTAAACAGAAACTCTGCAAGAGATTTTGCAAGTTCCGTTTTACCGACACCCGTCGGCCCGAGAAAAATAAACGAACCGATAGGACGTTTCGGATCTTTTAATCCCGAACGGGCACGTCTTATAGCATCAGAAACTACAGTAACCGCCTCATCCTGACCTATTACACGTTTGTGAATAAAATCTTCCATACGCAGCAATTTGTCCATTTCGCTTTCAACAAGTCTTGAAACTTCAATACCCGTCCACTTGCTTACAACTTCTGCTATGTCATCTTCATCTACTTCTTCTTTAAGAAGCTGATTTTTATGTTTTTCGCCGCCGTGTTTTTGTACATCTTCAAGTTGTTTTTGGAGTTCAATCAATTTTCCGTATTTGAGTTCCGCAGCTCTTTCAAGATCTGCGTCCCTTTCGGCAATTTCAATTTGGGCTTTTGTTTTTTCAATTTCTTCTTTAATTTGAGCTTCGCCCATAATGGATTTCTTTTCCATTTCCCATTGGGTTTTCAGTTTTGTCAGCTTTTCATCAAGATCATTAATCATCTTGTTCAAGCCGTTAATTTTTTGAACATTGTCTTCTGTTTGTTCTTCCTTTTCTATTGCTTTTCTTTCGATTTCAAGCTGCATTTTCTGACGGACAAGAGAATCAATTTCTTCCGGCATTGAATCTATATCAATTCTCAAGGCGGAAGCAGCTTCATCAATCAAATCGATTGCTTTATCCGGCAAAAATCTGTCAGTGATATATCTGTCTGAAAGTTTTGCGGCAGCAACAAGAGCAGAATCTTTTATTCTTATTCCGTGATGCACCTCATAACGTTCTTTCAAACCTCTTAGGATACTGATTGTGTCTTCAACAGAAGGTTCGTCAATAAGAACGGGCTGAAATCTTCTTGCCAAAGCAGGATCTTTTTCAATATATTTTCTGTATTCATTTATTGTCGTTGCACCGACAGTTCTTAGAACTCCTCTTGCAAGCATAGGTTTCAAGAGGTTTCCGGCGTCCATTGAACCTTCTGTAGCACCTGCTCCGACTACCGTATGAAGTTCATCAATAAAAAGTATAATCTCTCCGTCAGAAGCTTCAACTTCTTTTAAAACAGCTTTCAATCTTTCTTCAAACTCGCCTCTGAATTTTGCACCGGCAACAAGAGCTCCCATATCCAGAGCAATCAACTGGGTATTTTTCAAACTTTCAGGAACATCTCCTCTGACGATTCTTTGAGCCAATCCTTCAACAATCGCCGTTTTACCTACACCGGGATCACCAATCAAAACAGGGTTATTTTTTGTACGTCTGTTCAATACCTGTATGACACGTCTTACTTCTTCATCTCTGCCTATAACAGGATCCAGTTTGCCTCTTTTAGCAAGTGCGGTAAGATTTTGTGAATATTTTTCAAGAGCTTTAAATTTTTCTTCAGAATCTTTCGAATCCACTTTATTTTGTCCTCTTATTTTTTTCATTTCGTTTAATATTTTGTTTCTGTTAACATCAAAATGTTCAAAAAGTTCTTTTATCTTTGAACCGTCAAATGCTGTGATAGCGAGCAGAATATGCTCAATACTAATATATGAATCTTTGAGTGCTTCGGCCTCATTTTGTGCTAAATCCAAAAGTTTTATTGTATCTTGTGACAAGTACAGCTGCTGTGTATTTACCGGCTGTTCTACTCTGGGCAAATTGTTCAGCTCCGACATAACAGCATCCCTAAACTGCGGTCTGTTTAGTTTTAGAACCTGTACATAGTCAGCGGCGATTCCATCTTTTGATTCAAGCATTGCCATAACAATATGCACCGGCTCAAGTTGTGTATTTTGAAATTTTGCCATCATCTGCTGAGCGGCAAACATTATTTCTTGAGCTTGGTTTGTTAATTTATTAAAATCAATCATAAAAAACACCTCACAAATGAACACTTAAAATCTATATTTACATTTTAAGGAGGATTTTTCAAAAATCACAAAAAATTAATTTTTATTTAATTATTCGACTGTAAAATCTATATAAAAAATTTTGATTAAATAACTGTACAAAAGCACAAATATCAGGAATTTTTTAAATTAAATTAACCCTTTTAAACGAAGTACAAAACCAGAAATCTGAAAAAACAATGCAACTCCAACAATAATAAGAATTAAAAATACAAGAATTTTTTCGGGAAGCAAAAATTCTCTTCTCATTTCGTTTGAAGGAGAAAAAGAATAATAAGGGAATTCCGTAAAATCCAAACCAAGCTTCACTGCTTGTCTATAATCCTCTTTTGCTTTTTCTTGTTCATCAGACAAAAAATATAAATACCCTCTTTTGTAGAATAAATCAGAGGATTCACCACAATTTGTAATCTCCGAACTGATGGCAAAAATCTCTTTTAAATATTTTTCTTTTGAAGACATGATTTCTCCAAACTAGAAACCGATTGACCATTGTACAGGTTTTTGAGCACTTTGAGCAACTTTATCTATCGCATTTTTAGAGACAGGTGCAGCAGCAGGAGAAGCTTTTACTTCTATGACATTGTTTGCCTTTTGCAAAAGATGCTGTTTTTGCATTGCCTTGTCGACATTGTAATATGATTTTAAATAATCAAGTTTGTTCTGAAGTTCTACATTTTCATCATTCAATGCAAGAGTCTGTTTTCTGTATTTATTTAAAGTAATTTCATTAGCAGTAACAAAATAATAACTTACAGCAGATAGCATAATAAAAAATGCAAGAAATACACAAAGTGTTCTGTTTATTCTGGCTATAGCCATCTCTTTGTATGTTTTGTGAGTCGGAAAATACCCGTCAATAATCGGATTTTGATGTACAGAGGAATTGTACTGAACACTGTATTGTTGATAACGATTATTTTTTGAATCTCTAACAGCTCTTGTCAATTTAGTTCTCCCATGACGATATTTTTCTTGCAACCCTCAATTTTGCAGACCTGGAAGGAGGGTTTTGACAAATTTCTTCTTCTGACGCCATAATCGGTTTTTTTGTGATTATCTCAAGCATTGGAGGCTTGCAATGACATATCGGCTCATTTGGCTTGCATCGGCATTTCGCAGCGTAATACTTGAAACATTGTTTAACAAGTCTATCCTCTAAAGAGTGAAAACTTATTATACTAATTATACCATCAACAGATAATAATGTAAGCACTTCATTTAAAGTATTTTTAATGTTTTGTAACTCTTGGTTTACCTCTATCCGAATTGCTTGAAACGTACGGGTTGCGGGGTGAATTTTTTCATTTGTTCTAGGAACTGATTTTTTAATAATTTCAGCCAATTCTGTTGTCGTTTCAATGTTTTTGAGTTTTCTGTAATTTAAAATATTTTTTACAATTCTTTTGGTAAATCTTTCTTCTCCGTATTCACTTATTATATGAATCAAATCCTCTTCACTGTAACCGTTTATCACATCATAAGCACTAAAATCGCTGTCCTGATTGAATCTCATATCCAAAGGGGCTTCTTTCATAAAGCTGAATCCTCTTTCTTGCTTTGTCAGCTGATGATAAGACGCACCCAAATCAAAAACAATTCCTCCGGTTATTTCTTTTATACCTAATTTTTGTAACACATTCTTAATATTGGAGTAAGACTCCTTAACTATTGTTAAATTTTTGTAATCTTTCAATCTTTCAGAAGCATAGCTAATGGCATCATTGTCTATATCAAAAGCAATTAATCTGCCGTCGGGCTGAATTTTTTGCAAAATCAGTTCGCTGTGTCCGCCGCCGCCTAAAGTCGCATCAACGTATATTTTGCCGGGTCTACAGTTTAGTGTATCCACAGCTTCGTGTGCCATAACGGTATAATGTTTGAAATCAGTATATTTATTTTCCATAAATTTATTTTATATTAAATATAATTTATATTTTAATAAGTTTTTTAAATCAAAAATTTTAAATTATAATCAGAAAATGGCGGATATAAAAAAATATTTAATAAAATACAAAACAGATATAATTGCAATATTAATACTAACAGTTATTATCTGTTTTTTTTCTGCATTCAATGTACAAAGACCATCAAAAATCATATACGACATAGGCAGAGAAGCAATAATCCCACAGCTTATTCTTGAAGGAAAAATATTGTACAAAGAAATTTTTGCAATGTATAATCCATTGTCTTATCAATTAAATGCGGTTTTATATTATTTTTTAGGCACAAGTTTAAATACAATATACTCCGTATGTTTTGTAAATACATATTTAATTTTTATCGGAGTATACATTCTATGCAGACAAATTATGACTGTTTTTTCGTCAGATGTTGTATGTTTGTTACTGCTTAGTTCTTGCTTTTTATATGTTTATTTATTTCCTTATTCTTTCGGTATGATTTATGCACTATGTGCTTTTATCTATTTTGCCTTGTTTTCGGTATTGTATCTGAAATCAACAGAAGGCAAAACAAACCGGATTTATTCATATATTGCATCATTTTTAATGGGGCTTTCGCTTGCTTTCCGTTTTGAATATGTATTAGCATATATTCCTTTCATTATTTTATTGGTGTACAAAAAAGCGTCATTTAAACAGATAATAGTTAATTTGACATTGCTATTTTTACCTTCAATAATAAGTTGGGGTATTTTATTTTTACAGGGTTTTAATATCCAGGATTTTCAAAACTATTTGAACTTTGGAGCCAAATTATTTGCTTCAGAAGAACAAAAATTATTTCAAAAAAACGGAGCTTCTCCTCTTGCTTTATTTGAACATTTACCGTTTACACTTTGTATTGCGGTATTGTTTTTTACAACTTTGTTTGTCAATGACAAAATAATCAAATTGGTAAAAAAAACAAATTCTTACAAAAAGATTTTTTCAATACTATTTTGTCTGCTGTTTTATGCAGCAATAACAATACTTATTACTCAATTTTTTCTGTACCGTTTTTTTGCTATTACATGTTTAATGTGCATTTACATTGCAATAGTTACATTCAAGAAAAATGATATAAAAAATAATTGCATCTTTCTGTTATCTTTGTTTGGGATACTCTCATCTGTCAGAGTAGGTTTTATATATTACCATTTTTATTCAATTTTTTATATATTAGTACCTTTTATTGTTTGTTATGCTTATTTTATTGACACAAAAACAAATTTTTTAAGAAGTGAAAATAAGAAAAATATAGTTATTTTTCTTATTTTAATATCATTAATAAATATCTCATATTTTTCATTTAAAAATCTGCTTTTAAAGAAAATAACAACACCTCGCGGCAATATATATGCAGAAGAAAATGTAGCAAAAGTCTATAATTCTGCTATAAATTGGATAAACAAAAACACAAAACAAGATGATATTATACTCGTTTTGCCGGAAGCCCCAATTCTTAACTTTATGACAAATCGGCCGACACTATCAAAGTACTATCAATTGCTTCCGAATCATATAAAAGCTATCGGAGGAGAAGAAAAAATAATTAAAGATTTTATGGTTAATCCGCCTGATTATATTTTTATACAAAGTGTTGATTATCACGCATACGGTAAAAAATATTTCGGTATAAATTTTGGCAAAGACATTTTTATATTCATAATCAACAACTACAATTTGGTAACACAAATCAAATCAGAAAACGCAGAAAATGAATTTTTTATCACTATTTTCAAATTAAAAACTAAAAATTAGTTGATTTCCGGCATTATGAAAAAGTCATTTGAAAAATAGTCTAATTCTTTGGAATTTGAACTGTTATCTGATTTCTGCGGCAAAGCTGATTTTTTACCTATTGAATAAGCAAGTGCTTTTTTTACGGGATTCTTAGATTCTGCATTCTTTTTGTCTAATTCCAGTAATTCATCTTTACTTTTTGCCGTAAGCGGTACACCGACCACTTGTCTTGAAATGGAATCATTGATAGCAGAAGTGATTGCAGTAAGAGTAAATGCACCGGCGAGGCTTGAGTTACAGAGTTTTGAGAGCAAATTGTGAACAAATGCCAATATATAAGCAGAAACGCTTATTCTGGAAATTTCTTGAGCGGCTCTGTTTTTCGCACTTTTGTTTGCTTCTTTGCGATTATCGTTGCTGTATTGCATTGTCAAATTGTAAGCATCGGTCATCAAAAATAATGTAGTGATTGCTCTTGAGAGATTTATATTTGTTTGTGCAAGAGTGTTTCCGTCATACTCAACGTGCTTTGCACAATCAGCTTTCAGAACGGAAGACATCAAAATATCTCTGACTTTTTTCATTGAATCAGCGTCGAGTGTACCGTCTTCACGAATTTTTATATTTTCTTTTTCAAACTGTTTACCGAGCCATAGTATAATATTTTTTGCCCCTTCTATATCTTCTTTCTCTTTTTTTGACAAATCATTAAATTCTTTCAATATTCTGCGGGCTTTTTCTCTTTCCGATAAACTTGATTTTGCCCATGCCTGTTCTTTCATCATTTTTTCTTTGTAATTCAAAAATGCCTTTGAATTTTTATCATTTCCGGACAGCAGTCTATCCAGCTGTTTTGAAAGATTATCTTTTGTATTTCCGGTTGTTTTGTCATAAAGTTTTTTAATCTTTTTACCGGCTGAAACAAATATGTTTTTTACAAACCTTACAGGAACAAAAACACTGGATGTCAAACGGCCGGACAAAGTATTTTTTGTACCAACAGGAAGTTCATTGACGGCACTATTATTAAGCAACTCATCAAATGTTTCAGGTATATGAATTTTGTGTGTTTTAAAATATTCAGAGTTTTTGACAGAGTTTAATATTGCTTCCTTTAGAGAAGCAGCGGTTTTTGAATCAGCATTCTCCACTATTTTTATTATTTTAGAAATATTATTTTTATTAAAAAGATATTCAACTTTGTAATACCCTTTGAATGACGGTTTATTTAAGCCGGATGAAACATCTGTATGCTGAATGTTTTGTTTTGCACAGAAAGAAGAAAATAAATTTTTATTTGGAGATGTTTTAGGGTAATAAGATTTTGATGTATCAGTTATTTTTATTTTTGTTACGGTCTCTTTCTTCTTTACATTTGTAAGCATTTTACCTATTGCCGGTAAAATACCTTTTTTCTCATACATTTCATTTTCAAGCCTGTCCAGAGTTTCTTTGTCGGAAGGC
The DNA here is from genome assembly GCA_944323115.1 of Candidatus Gastranaerophilales bacterium. Lineage (GTDB taxonomy): Bacteria > Cyanobacteriota > Vampirovibrionia > Gastranaerophilales > Gastranaerophilaceae > Limenecus. Next base: position 29,296 of record CALURG010000077.1, on the reverse strand, counting down.
ATTATTGGCTTTCCTACCAATTTTCTTCCCAGCACCTCCGAAAAAGCGACAGTTGAGCCGGAAACAAACATTGCACTGGCCAAACTTCTGTTAACGGCAGTCTCAAACGTACCGAAAAGAAGATTTTGAATGTACATATTCAAACCTATACGAGAGAATTCCTGTGCAACACGGGAAGACCTTTGTGCCGAAGCTTCGTGCTTATCGTTACTGTATCGCATTGTCGTATTGTAAGCGTCAGTCCCCAAAAAATACGAATAGATGATACCTGAGATAAACCTGTTGCCAAGCATCATTGATGTAGATGAATATTTACCTTTGTTTGGATCGACAAATTTGTTTCTTCGCCTTTTTATTTTTCCTGATAAAATTCTGTCGGGAATAATAAAATCACTGTTTTTTGTCCATTTTGGATGACCGCTCAATTTACGATATCCGTTTTCCCAAATTTCATGAGATTTTATCAATCCCTGCAAACTGTTAAAATCTTTCAGAATCTTTTTTTGTCTTGCTATTTCTTTAGCTTTATCAGAATTGTTTGACACAAATATTTTTTCAATGCCCTTGTAAATAAATCGAAACGGTGCAATTAGCTGATAGAAAAAATTCATCCAAAGTGTCTTTTTGGGCAGGTAATAAAGATTTTCTTCTGATATATTTTTCGCTATTTCATCAGATATTCCGTTTTTTTTTCTGAACGAAGCGGCTATTTTCCTTTTCAAGAGTTCTTTTGCATCATCAGTCTTGCCTGTTGGCAATTTAATTAAATCAACATAATCTTTTCTGACTCTTGAATAATATTCATATTGAGAAGTGCTTATATTTTCAAGAGAATGAAAAACTTTTTGGGTAAGTTTCTGGGGTATCGGCCTTATTATCGGTTTTATTACTTTGTTAATTCCCTGTGTAAACTTAAAACCCTTGAAAGATATCTGCGGCTGTATGCCTTCTTTCAAGGGTTTTTGAATACTATTATTTTGTGTATTTATTTGCTTATGTTTATACGAATCCGGCAGACTCTCTGCAAGGTTGTAAGAAATCTCGCGAAACTCTTTTCGCTTAATAGCTTGAGATGTATCAATTTGATTCGTAATTTTCACTTTCATCCGCTGCCTTTGAAAATTATATTTTAAGTCAAACAAAAATATTTTTAAAGTATTAATGCATGCCTAAAATCTCTCACTGTTATACAAAACAGCTAAAAATACTTTTTGCTATATCTAAACAAGAACTATACAAAAGTTTACTTAGTATTTAAAGATTTAAAAAACTCTTCAATGTTATTGTGTTTCATAGAGTTTTTTATAAAAGGCTTATACGAATCAAAGTTTTTTAGAATTTTATCAGCGGAATGTGAATACAAAAATCTTGTTAAAACAGAATAAGGAATATCTTTGTATACAGTTGACTCATATACAGAAATAACTTTGTCGGCAAGTTTTAAAAGATCGGGATTTTTTTCTGTCTTTTTAAAAATTGTCTGTAGTTGTGCAAATGTCGCATCTGTAGATGTAACTATTTTTTTATGAACTTTGCCAGGATATTTTACACTGTCGTAAATGTTATAAATAATTTGTCTTGTTTCGTCCGGGTTTGTAATACGCTGGTCGAACATTTCACTGTTATATTTTTTTGCAAGTCTATACAAAAAACCGTTTTTATGTCTGTTAAATCTTTTTGCTATCTTCAAAATAGGATTGTTGATTCCTTGAGACAATTCTTCATTGACTTGTCTGTTAGACAATTGTAAATATTTGGACAAAACATCACTATCCAAACGTTTGCTTCTGTCAAAAGCACAGCTTAAAACATTCCATTTGCCTTTGAATGACATATTTTGGTTTGATACATTACTGTTGAAACTATTAACAGGTAAAATCATTTTTTCTCCAATCTTATAAAAATTATGTTTCTTTACTTAAAAGACTTTTAAAATTATTAATGTCTTTCAACAAGCATTTATAAAAAACAAAAAAAAATTTTTTGCTACCAAAGTAAAATTTATGAAACAAAAGTTAACCATTATTCAAAAAATAATGGTTAACTTTTCAAAATTCTACTATTTAAGTATCAATATTTTGTGCAAACACAGCGTTTGTTTCTATAAAATCACGTCTGGGCTCAACTTTGTCACCCATTAAAATATCAAACAACTGGTCGCACAGCATAGCATCTTCAATATTAACCTTCAACAAAGTTCTTGTGGAAGGATCCATAGTTGTTTCCCAAAGCTGCTGAGGCATCATTTCACCAAGCCCTTTGAATCTTTGCAAAGTCAAACCTTTTTTACCTCTTTCTTCAACAACTCTTTGAAGTTCAGCGAAAGAAGTAAGCTGAAGTTCTTCAGAACCTGTATCAAGAACAAGAACTTTTTCTTCTTCAATAAGGTAACTTCTAATACCCGGATATGCCGATTTTACTCTCTGGAATTCATTTGATTTAATCAAAACAGAAGTCAAAAGTACCTGTTCTGTTTCTCTTTCAAGATGAAGATTTAAATTGTATTTTTGCGTTTCCGTATTAAACTTGATTTCAACACGATAATCTTTTGCTTCCGTTATTCCGTAATTTTGTGCGTGGTCAAGAAGATAGTGATTTATGTATTCACAATGTTTTTGCATTGCTTCTTGAGAATCAAAATCTTCGGGTTTTATGTCAGAACGAATGAGAGCTCTCATCACAACAGACGGTATCGCACTAATCAACGGATTGTTGAAAGAATGATAGAATGTTGACATATTTGAAAGCAATACGGACAGCTCTTCTTCCGTAGCACTCTTTGATTTGTCTTTGTTATACAGAGTCAAGCCTTTGATACCTCTTTCTCTGAGCATTTTATCCAAAGCTCTGTCATCATATAAATACTCGGCATTTTTACCTATCGTAATTTTATACAAAGGAGGCTGGGCAATATAGACATGCCCGTTATCCAAAAGAGGTTTTGCATATCTGAAAAAGAAAGTCAAAAGCAATGTTCTGATATGTGCACCGTCGACATCAGCATCTGTCATGATGATAATTTTGTGATATCTGAGTTTTTCAATATCAACATCGTCTTCATTTTTACTGATATTTATACCTAGTGCCTGAACCATAGACTTGATTTCATTGTTAGCATACATCTTGTCCAGTCTTGCACGTTCAACGTTAAGGATTTTACCACGCAGCGGCAAAATAGCCTGAAACATTCTGTTTCTGCCTTGTTTAGCCGAACCGCCTGCTGAATCTCCCTCAACTATATAGAGTTCGCATTTTTCAGGTTCTCTATTAGAACAGTCAGCAAGTTTACCCGGCAAAGTAGATGTTTCAAGAGCTGATTTTCTTCTTGTAAGTTCTCTTGCTTTTCTTGCCGCTTCTCTGGCTCTTTGTGCCTGCAATGTTTTTTCAATAATGATTTTTGCATATTTGGGGTTAAACTCAAGCCACTCTTGCAATTTATCCCTGATGGTATCTTGAACAGCTGCAGTAGCTTCCGAACTGCCCAATTTATCTTTTGTTTGTCCCTCAAATTCCGGGTTCGGCAGTTTTACTGACACAATTGCGGTAAGACCTTCTCTTACATCATCCCCGGAAAGATTTGCATCAGAATCTTTGAGCAGCTTGTTCTTCCTTGCATAATCATTCAAAACACGGGTAATACCGTTTCTGAAACCTGTAAGGTGAGTACCTCCGCCGTGAGTATTTATATTATTTGCAAAGCTCAACACAGATTCGTTGTAAGCATCGGTGTATTGCATGGCAATTTCGACCTGCATATTGTCAACGGCTTTGTCAATATAGATAGGCTGTTCAAAAAGAACTGTCTTATTCTTATTCAAAAACTCAACATAGCTTCCGATACCGCCTTCATAGTGAAAATCTTGTTCTTCTTTTGTTTTTGCATCCACGTATCTGATTTTCAAACCTTTATTCAAGAAAGCCATTTCTCTCAAACGATTTGCAATGACATCTCTGTCAATTTGAGTCGTTTCAGTAAATATTTCGGGGTCAGGCCAGAAAGTTGTTCTTGTACCTGTTTTGTCGGTTTCTTTAAGTTTTTCAACCGCAGTAGTCGGTTCACCTCTTAAATATTCCTGTCTCCAGAGATATCCGTCTCTTGCAACTTCGACAACATATTTTTCAGACAGTGCGTTAACTACAGAAGCACCAACGCCGTGAAGACCGCCTGATACTTTATAGCCGCCGTCGCCAAATTTTCCGCCTGCGTGTAAAACAGTATGAACAATTTCAAGAGCAGATTTTCCCGAATCAGGTTTTATATCTACGGGAATACCACGTCCGTTGTCCTCTACCGTAACACTCTCGTCCGCATTGATTGTAACAGTAATCAATGTACAATAACCTGCAAGTGCTTCGTCGATTGAATTGTCGACAATTTCGTATATACAATGGTGCAAGCCTCTTTGAGATGTTGAGCCGATATACATACCGGGTCTCATTCTGACTGCTTCCAAGCCCTCTAAAACTCTAATATTACTCGCATCATAATGTGTTTCAGTCGCCATGCTGTATTTTTCCCCAATTAGTCTAAAATCTATCTGTATATCAACATTTTACTACAAACAAGAAGATTAAACTAATTTGTAAAGAAGATTATCCGAGAATTTGTACCGGAATTTGCAGCAAACATCAAAAAGACCAAACAGCCGGCTTTTTTGCCGGCTGTTTTTGCCTTATTAAAAATTTAATTTATAATTTGACGGCTTTATGCAAGGAATCTTACTTTGCAATAATTCTGCCGAGTTGTTCTTGTATGGAGCTTAAAACTTCTTCGTTATTTTTTAAATAACTTTTTAAATCATCAAATCTTAGATTTTGTAATTTTGGAAATTTATTTAACTGACTAATATACCTAATTCACCCCCACTTGTACACAAGAGAAACAGGGTTCTGTCCTGGAGCCAGATTGTATCCCCAAAAGGCGGAATCAGACATTTGTAAGAAGCGTTTCGCTTCGTTTCATCCCAGCCCGATTTCGCAGTCTTGAAGTACGGGCGTTCGCCAGAAGCGTGATTATGGAACACAAAGGCACCGGGTTCGTTTTACTTACACGACGTACCCGTACGTAATTCGCCTCTTTACGATAAAGAGCGGGTAGAACAAAAATCACAAAATGTAATTTGTTTTTTACATGTTCATTTCTTTTCTTTTGTATTGTGCAGGCAAAAGAAAAGAAACGAACCAAAGAAAAGAAAACCGGCACCTATCAAATCCGGATGTTAAAATACAGATTATTTACAAGGGTACAATGAATCTTTGTAAATCTGTGCAACAACTTCTTTTGTCGCTTCGATAGGAGCGATAGCAAGAAGCCCATCCAATGACGGTGTAGTGAAACACAAATCTACGAGTTTTTCCACGTCTTCTTCACAGAAACCGTCATCTTTCAGTTTTTGAGGAACGCCAACTTCAAAAAGCCATTTTTCGACGAGTTTTCCGGCTTTTTCAGCTTCATCAGCAGTACCTTTCAAGCCCGGAGCAATCGGTTCAAGAATATCAGCAAGTGTAGCTGCTTTTGCAGGATATATTGCTTTTATAACAGCCGGTAGCAGCATAGCAAGTCCAAGTCCGTGTGACAGTTCAGGTTTCACTGCACTCAAAGGATGTTCCAGAGCATGTGTAAAGTGTAAAAGTCCGTTATCGAATCCGACACCGCCCAATAATGATGCATACAAAAGATAATATCTGTATTCAGGATTTTCCAAATCTTCGACTGCTTTTGGTAAATAATTTGCAACAAGTCTGATTGTTTCTTTTGCCAGAGTAATTGCATAAGGGGAAGCAACAGTTGATGTTGCTGCTTCGACTACATGGTTTACAGCATCTATTGAAGTGTACAATGTTTGATTCTTAGACAGCTTTGTCATCAATTGCGGATCATCTATGGAATAAGACGGGTAAATACAATCATAAGCAATTGCCGGTTTAAAGTTCTTTTCAAGATTTGTTGCAACCGCAAACCTGTTGACTTCTGTTCCCGTGCCGTGTGTTAGGTTTATTGCAACAATAGGAGCTGCCTTTTCAGGTGTAAACTTAAATTCATAAAGTTCGGCGGCTGTTTTATCTTTGTATTCCATAAGAATTGCAACGCTTTTACCAGTATCGATTGGAGAACCACCGCCTATTGCTATTACAGCTTTGGCACCAAAATCTTTTGCAAGTGCTGTTGCCTCATCAATAGCCGCAGTTGTCGGATTTGGCGTAACTTTTGCATAGTTGATATAGCCGATACCATTGTTGTTTAATGCTTTTTCAACATAATCCCAAGCACCGGTAATTTTGTAGGCACCTTTGCCGCTGACTACAATAACCTTGTCTACACCTTTATTTTTTAATTCTTTTGCGATATCTTCTATTTTTGAAATTGCACCGACTCCGAAAAACACATTTGTTTTTACTCTTATTTCAAGTGTTTGATTAATATTTATATCTTTTTCCCACATAAAAAACTCCTTTCTCATTTTGTTTTATCTAATCTTATATTAACTCTGCCGTTTCAAGCTTTCTGCTCTTATCGATAGCGTAAAAGACAGACAAGCTTTATCACGAATTTTCTTGCATAATTTAATAAAACTATAATACAACATTTTTAATTTTCTTTAAAGATTTTACAGGCATTATGTGATATTACACAAAAGGGTATATAAAAAATCTTACCGGCCAGTAAAAAGTTATACAAATTTATGATAAATTGTTTGTATGAAAAAAAGAATTATTTACCTTGTTTCCATATTTTTGTTTATTATTATTGTGCTTGCAGGTTGTTTGAGGGCGGATATTCCGGAAAAAGAAATTGACAAACAAACAAATACAACATCCGAATCTACGCTGACTCACAAGCCTTATCCGCAGCAAACTAAAACAATAAACGGCACTGACTATCTTCTTTCTCGTTCTCCTGCGGGAAAATACGGCGGTGCATTTGTTTCAAGTACAATTGGAGAAGGCCCGAAAACTTTTAATTCCTGGAACTCTATGGATGCAACATCTTCTCTTGCTGCTGATATTATGTTTGACGGACTTGTTACAACAGATGCATATACGGGTGAAGTTATTCCTAAACTTGCAAAAAATATTGAGGTGCTGCCTGATAAAAAAACATATATTGTTACTCTCCGACAAGGGCTAAAATGGTCGGACGGAAAAGAAATTACGGCCGATGATGTGTATTTTACCTGGAATACAATAATATTTGGAGGATTTGGAAACACCAGTACACGTGATGCAATGTACATAGGTGAAGAATTGCCTAAAGTTGAAAAAATTGACAAATATACTGTTAAATTTACAACTCCAAAGCCTTTCTCGCCGTTTTTACGTCAGTTATCCGTTCCGATTGCCCCCAAGCACATACTGGAGCCTGTTACAAAGCAAGGAAAAAGAGCATTCGCATCTTTTTGGGGTTCAAACACAAATCCGAAAAATTTCGTCACAAGCGGTTCTTTCCGTTTAAAAGAATATGTTCCTGCACAACGTTTGGTCTATGAAAGAAATCCGAATTATTACATAATTGATGAAAAAGGGCAGAAGCTTCCTTATCTTGACAAGTATATTATTTTAATAGTCGGAGATTTGAACAATGAACTTTTGAAGTTCAAATCCAAAGAACTTGATACAGTAGGATTGAGAAGTTCTAATGTTGCATTATTCAAAGAACAGGAAAAAAACTCTGATTACAAAGTCTACAATCTTGGTCCGAACACAGGTACGATATATTTTGCCTACAATCTCAACACAAGAAAAAATGATAAAGGCAAATACTATGTAAATCCAATAAAACAAAGGTGGTTTAATGATGTAAATTTCAGAAAAGCCACTGACTATGCTATTGACAGAGAAAATATGGTGTTTAACATTGCAGGCGGTGTTGCCGCACCATTATTTACACCGGAGCCGTTGTCTTCCATATATTTGAATGAAAAAATTGCCAAAGGACATCCTCAGGATATGAAAAAAGCAAAAGAATTTTTGCAAAAATCCGGATTCTACTGGAAAAATAAAAAACTGTATGACAAATACGGCAACAAAGTTGAATTTGACCTTTACACAAATGCAGGCAATACCGAGCGTGAATCAATCGGAGTTATGATAAAACAAGACCTTGAAGAACTTGGCATGACAGTTAACTTTAAACCCATCGAGTTTAATACGCTGGTGAGTAAACTTGTTAACTCAAACGATTTTGATGCGGTAATTATGGGATTTACAGGCAGCCCGCTTGAACCTTATGCGGGCAAAAATGTGTGGTATTCAAACGGAACTTTGCATGTCTTTAATATGAGAAAAACTCCTGAAGAAAATAAAAATCTTTTTTGGTGGGAGAAAAAACTCAATGAACTTTTTGACAAAGCTTCTCTTGAACTAAATTTTGACAAAAGAAAAAAACTGTATGAAGAATACCAGCAGCTTATTTATGACGAAAAACCGATTATATATTTGTATTCACCAATAATTATTTCAGCTGTAAGAACAAAATTCGGTAACGTTTATCCTACAGAACTCGGCGGTGTTGTGCATAACCTTGAAGAGATTTATGTAAAATAACTTATTTTTAATAAATTGCCTTAAATCTCAACATAGATGTATAATCGTTGCAATAGTTAGATTTTTAGGGGAATTTTTGATGAAAGTTTTAATTACTGACAAGATTAATGAATCGGCAAAAAATATAGTTGATGAAGTGGCTCAAGGTGTGATTTTGCCAACAATGACGGAAGATGAACTTTGCAATATCATCGGCGAATACGATGCTTTGATGGTCAGAAGCCAGACAAAAGTAACAAAAAAAGTTATTGAAGCAGGAAAGAATCTGAAAATAATAGGCAGAGCGGGAGTAGGGGTAGACAATATAAATCTTGAAGCCGCTACCGCTAACGGTATTATAGTTGTAAACTCTCCTGACGGAAACACAAATGCGGCTGCTGAACATACTGTTGCATTGATGCTTGCAATGTCAAGAAACATTGCAAAAGCTGCTGAATCTACAAAGCAAGGTCTTTGGGAACGTTCAAAATTTACCGGGCATGAGGTTTTTGGAAAAACTTTAGGAATAATAGGCTTTGGAAAAATAGGCCACCATGTGGCAGAAACAGCAAAAGCTCTTGGGATGAATATACTTGTTTTTGACCCGTACACGACAAAAGATGTTGTTGAAAAATTCGGTGCAAAATATATTGAAGACCTGGAACAATTATGGCCTGTCTGTGATTATATTACCGTTCATGTTCCAAAGACAAAAGAAACAATGCATATGATTAATGCAAAATCTATTGCTAAAATGAAAAAAGGTGTCAGACTTATTAATTGTGCAAGAGGAGGAATAATTGATGAAGCTGCACTGGCACAGGCTCTTGAATCAGGTCAGGTAGCACAGGCTGCTGTTGATGTTTTTGAAACCGAACCGGATATAACAGCTTCTCCTTTTTTCAAAACAACCGGAGACATTCTTATGACACCGCATCTTGGAGCAAGCACGGAAGAAGCACAGATAAATGTTGCAATAGATGTTGCACAGCAAATAAAAGAAGTTCTCTCTGGAGGTTCTGCAAAAGCAGCCGTTAACATTCCTTCTTTAAAACCATCGAAAATAGAGCCTGTTAAAGATTACATGCAGCTTGCCGAAAATATAGGAGAGCTTGCGATGCAGACTTCAAACGGCAATTTGAGAGGAATATATATTACCGTAAAGGGTACTCTTGCGGATTTGGATGTATCTCCTTTGGAAACAGCCGTTGTAAAAGGTGTTTTGTCTTCGTTTCTGGAGCAAATTAATTATGTCAATGCTCCTTTTGTTGCAAAAAACAAAGGACTGGATGTTTCAACCACAAAATCTCAAACATCTACTGATTATATAGGTTCAATTACGGTTAAACTTGTTACGGACAAAGAAACGAATACAATATCCGGAGCACTTATCGCAAAAGATATGCCGAGAATTGTTAAAATTAACGGATATAATGTCAGTATTGAACCGGAAAAACATATGCTGATTGTTCCTCACGAAAACAAACCGTCTATGATTGCCAAAGTTGCAACTGTACTTGGCGGTAAAAATATAAATATTACACGAATGAATGTAGCACAAAGCAGAACAGCAGAAGATAATATTTCTATAATGATTATAAATATTGATAGTGAGGTTGATGAACCAACTCTTACACAAATATCCGAAATAGACGGTATAGGAGCCTCAAAATATGTAAAACTTACGGCGTAGAAATAATAAACTACAGGTTATTGTTTAATTAACAGCTTAGTTTCCAAATTACAGTCAATATCGCCGTAAATAACTTTCATGTAGGTATTGTCATGAGGGATAAGTTTTGCATAATTGAGGGATTTTTGATTGTGGTCATTCCCAGAATTTATCGCTTTAACTTTTGCAATTAATTGATTACCCTGATAAAAATTTATGAAATAACCGGAGTCATTTTTTGCTGAAAGTATACGATAATATCCCGGAGGAATTTCCGATTGTTCCGGTGTAATCAAAGTGACAGGCAGCATTGCTGTCGGATAATCATCTTTTATGTCTTTCAAAGCATCAGATATGTCATTTGATTGAGCATCTTCATTTTCAACATTATTTTGCCACAGAGGATTTCCTTTGGGTTTATTTTTTTCTTCTTTTTTCTTTTTCTTTTTTTCAAAAAATTGCATTACCTTTTCAAATTCTTGATTTGTAACGCTTTTTTGCTGATTTTTGGCGGCATCATCAATTTTCATAGGCTCATCCCAAAAATCATCACTTATCTCGGCATAACAAACTCCCGAGAATTGCAAAACCAATAATGCTGAAAGTAATAATGATAAAAGTTTTTTCATATTAAATATAATAATGATTTTTTGAAACAAGTAAAGTAAAAATTGTAATAAAACACTATCCTTTTACCGCACCGTCATTTTCACCTGATATAAAATATTTTTGCATTGCAATGAAGAATACAAGAATAGGTATTGTTGCAATAATGGAACCTGCCGCAATAAACCTCCAGTTTGCACTGAACATACCCTGCAAATCGTTTACCCCGACAGGCAGCGTATACAATGTCTTTTGTGTCAACACAATACTCGGCCACAAAAACTCACCCCAAGAACCGATAAATGTAAATATAGCAAGCACCGCAAGCGTAGGTTTTACCATAGGAAGAAGTATTTTCCACCAAATTTGAAAAACATTACACCCGTCAACAAAAGCAGCTTCTTCCATTTCTTTCGGTATTGCCAAAAATGCCTGCCTCATTAAAAATATACCAAAAGCATTAACTGCAAAAGGCAGAATCAATCCCAAATATCCCATAAAACTGTTTACAGAATCAACCATGTTTAATTTGAGAACAATCAAATATACAGGCAGCATAATTGCCTGAAAAGGAATCATAATAGTAGCAAGTGTTGCATAAAAAACAGTTTTCTTTCCGGCAAATTCCATCCTTGCCAAAGGATATGCTGCAAGTGCCGACAATATTAAATTTAAAAGAACTGTAAACCCTGCAACAACCATACTGTTCAAAAAATACAACATAAAAGGTATTTGGTTCCAAACACCTTTAAAGTTAGCCCAAGTAGGACTTTCCGGTAAAAACACAGGAGGGTATTGAAAAATGTTTTCATCCGGGCCTTTCAATGCAGTGGACAACAGCCACAGAAAAGGGAAAATTGATAATAACGAAACAAAAATTAATGATGCGTGTATAAAAAATCCGCCGGAAACACTTTTTATATTTTTCACTTTTCATTTTCTCCTTATAAAGAATTTACAGTTGATACTGTTTGTTTTCAAAGAAAACAAAGTTTATTACGGACAAAGCAAGTACTATTACGAGCAAAATGACAGATGCCGCAGAAGCAATACCCAAATCCAGATTTTCAAACGCTCTTTCGTAGATGTAATAGACTATTGTCTTGCTTGAGTCTAAAGGTCCTCCTTTTGTCATTACATAAATTTCAACAAAAACTTTCATTGCAGAAATTGATGATATAGTCGTAACAAGTCCTATCGTCGGCATTAAATGAGGCAAAGTAACGGTCAGATGCTTAACAACCGGATTTGCTCCGTCAACTTCACAGGCTTCATACAAATCTTTCGGCACACTCATTAGTGCAGAAAGGTAAATCATCATATAATACCCTATACCTTTCCATATTGTTACAATAATTACAGAGTATAAGGCAACATTTGGGTCGGTAAGCCAAGAAACAGGATTTATGTGAAATACGGACATTGCATAATTCAAAACTCCCTGCTGAGCGTACAACCATTTAAAAGCGATTGCAGCCACAACAATAGATACAATTACAGGAAGGTATATGAGTATTTTATACAATGTGATTCCCCGTATTTTCTGATTAATCATAATTGCCACTATAAGAGGAATTACGACAAGAAACGGCACCGCCACCATTAAATAAATAAACGTATTTAACAAAACCTTGTAAAATACAGGTGAAGTGAGCAGAGAAGTATAATTGCGCAAAGAAACAAATACCGGATGATAGATATTTGAATTGTAATCGAAAAAGCTTAAAACGATTGTTTCAAAAAAAGGAATGAAAAAAAACAATATCAATATAACCGCTGCCGGCAAAATAAAAAGATACGGAACATATTTTTTATAATATCTATACACGTCTACTCCTTAGTCAAATCAGTCATAAGCAGCCTTTAAGCAAGACCCGTTTTGTGATATTTGAAAATTTGTGTCTGTCAATGATACCAGCATTGCTCTGTCTCCTTTATAATCAACAGACCATGTTCCCAAAAACTTTGGTTTTTCGCCCGTTGCCGCATATGCCAGCACAATTATTCTTTCGGGATTTAGTGCATCCCATCCGAGAGGATATATATCCCACCTGTAATCCCTCAGATACAAGTCATGTTTTTCTCTCCAATAATACTGAATGGCTTCTCTAACTTCGCTTAGATTTTTTAATTTTCCTGTTTCAAAATCGTAAACAAGCAAATTTGTCTTCCATAAACCGTCCGGTGAAAAAGATATCTTTTCTTTCAAGGCAAGTCTTTTACCGTCAACAGACCAATCAACAATTGTTAAAGTTTTAAAAATATCAAGAGTCAAAGAATCAAGCCCTGTTCTGTACAACAATTTTTTGCCCTGATTTATATGAGCTGTTTCCACTCTTTGATGAATACTTTTTGAAGTATCAAGATTCATCAAATACAACTCGGAACCAACGGTTCTTGTTGACGGATAATAGTACACAACCGTATAAACCATCTTGTTAAAATCGGGAGAAACAACACCTATTGAATTTACTTTTCTTGCTTTTTTTAATGTTACAAGGTTTATATCTATATGTCCCGGAGGATTGTTGTATTTTTGAAGAGTAATTGAAGGATCGGGCAAATCAACAATTTTGGCATCTTTAGGAAATCTGGGAGATGGTATATTTTTTGCATTATCCGCAGCTTTGTTGGCTGCTCTGTAGTAATCAGCCATAGTTTTTGGCATGTTGTTAACAGGTTTTGGATGTTTTGCTTTGTATGATTTTGTCCAAAAGAAATGTGAAGCCACATTTTCAGAAAAATCAAAAGCACTTGCCTGCGTATTGCTTAAAACAAGAAATAAAGCAAAAAGCAGCAAAAAAACAGCCGATTTCATAGCACTCATTTAAACAAGTCCCTCTCTCATTGCTGTCACGGCAGCTTGAGTTCTGTCATCAACATATAGCTTTTGTAAAATACTATGTACATGTGCTTTTGCGGTCGCACGTGTAATAAAGAGTTTTTCGGCAATTTCAGGGTTTGACAATCCGTCAACAATCAACGCAAGTACTTCCATTTCCCGTTCGGTCAACCCGAAAGTATTTTTTGAATTTTTGGAACTCATTAAAGGAGTAACGGAATTGTCCGAAGAAATCTGCCTCTGTACATTTGATAACACAAGTCTTGCAATAGCCGGATCAAGCCAGGCAGTACCTTCGTTAACCGCAACAATAGCTGAGGTAAGTTGTTCCGGAGTGGCACCTTTCATTATATATCCGTCAGCACCCGCTGCCAGTGCGGCAAAAACATCGTCATCACTGTCTCTGGATGTAAAAATCAGAATTTTTGCATTAAGCCCTGCCTCTTTTATAAGGCGTGTAGCTTCAATACCATCAATCACAGGCAGTCCTATATCCATCAAAATGACATCAGGCAAAAATTCTTTTGCCATATCCACACCTTGCTGGCCGTCTTCTGCCTGAGCAACAAGTGTAATCCCGTCTGTTTTTTCTATCACAAGGGCTGTGCCCATTCTTATCATTGTATGATCTTCTATCAAAAGAACTCTTATATCTTTAGTCATATTCTTCCCTTAACTAAGTATCAAACTTTTTCTTTCACTGTGAGTGATTTTGGTATCATAAACGAAAATACGCTGCCTTTGGAAACTTCGCTTTCCGCCCAAATTTTGCCGTTGTGTGCCTCAACAATCTGTCTGGACAAATACAATCCAAGCCCTGTTCCGGCAGAACGTTTTTGGCTGGTACCCTGTGAAAATCTTTTAAAAAGTTTTGTTATATCATTTTTCGGGATACCTATACCGTTATCCTTCACACTTATTATAAGATCCTGCTCTTGATTTGATGCAGTAATTTCAATTTCTCCGCCGCTTTTTGTATGATTTAGTGCATTACCGCACAAATTCAACATTACCCGTCTGAGTTCATTTCTGTCTGCATTAAGCTGGGAATCTTCCGTTCCTTTGTAGTCAACAGACAATTTGATATTTTTTTTATCCGCAAGAACCTGTATTTGAGAAATACAGTCTTCAATAAAATGTTTTAAATCAAATGTTGTTTTACAGAGATTGAGCTTCCCTGATTCATATTTGTAAACCTCAAGCAGAGCATTAACAAGACCGAGCATGTCCTCATTGCTTTTTTTCATAGTATCAAGCAAAGTTTTTTGTTTGTCTTCCACATTGCCCAATGAACCGTCCAAGAAAAACTGTAAAGTCTGTATGGAAGCAAGCAGCGGGGTTCTCAAGTCATGAGTCAGTGTTGCAATAAAATCATCCCTTAACCGTTCCATTTCTTTTTGAAGGCTGACATTTCTGACGACACCGACATAATTCATTTCTTCTTCCGGCTTGTCCGACAGAATAGGTGCAAAGTTTATTTCTACCGGGATTTTTTTATCGTTTATAAAATTTTTTATTGCCGCATCTCTTAAAAGTATCTCTTTTTTTTCATTTACAACTTTACTGAGTTTGTTTTCTTCAGCAAAAATTAACTCATGCAAATCCTTGTCTTGAAGCAGATTTTTATCCAAACCGACAAGGTTTTCAAAAGCAGGATTTGCCTGTACAATCTTTGCATCTTTTGAGACAATTATTATTCCGTCAGCACAATAGTTTATTATCGCACTAAGTTTAGTGTTGGATTCTACCAAATCTGCGGTTTTTTGCATTACAATTTCTTCAAGAGAATGCGAATACTTTTCCAGTTGCTGCTTTGCGGCAGAAAGTTCATCTATTTTTTTATTTAATTCTGAAATCAAACCGCTTCTTTCCAGCCCGTTTCTGATACTTATCAAAAGGTCTTCGTTATCCCATGGCTTTTCTATGTATTTATAAATACCGACTTCATTTATGGCTTTTATTGCATTTTCTTTATCCGCATAACCTGTCAAAAGTATCATGCTCGCATCCGGACAAATTTCTTTTGCCTCCGAAAGAAATTCTATGCCGTTTTTTTGCGGCATCATAAAGTCAGAAAGAATAAGATCCGGAGGACATTTTTTTACACTCTCCAATGCTGTAACAGGAGAATCAAAATACTCCACATTTTCAAAGCCTTCAAGATTCAAAAGCATTTTTAACGTAGAGAGCATTATAGGCTCATCATCCACTACTATTATATGTTTAGACTTATACATCACAATATCCTTTAATACTAAGGATACTTTATATTACCGGCTAAGACAAATTTTTTACATTTGTAAAAAAACACTGCAATGTATTATAATTTTTCAGTAAATCAGACCAAACAACGGAGAATATCATGAGAGACGAGTTACTTTCAATATTGGAAAAAAACAGCCGTATAGATTTTAAAGAACTTGCGGTAATGCTTGGTGTTACAGAAGAACAGCTTCTTGATGAAATTTCAAAACTTGAAAAAGAAAATATTATTTGCGGCTATCACACACTTATAAACTGGGAAAAAACAGATATTGAAAAAGTTTCGGCACTCATTGAAGTTAAGGTTACTCCTCAAAGAGGGCAGGGCTTTGACAGAATTGCAGAAAGAATATACAACTATCCGGAAGTAAAATCCGTATACCTGATTTCCGGCGGGTATGATCTGCTTGTAACACTCGAAGAAAAATCGCTGAAAGAAATTGCAGGATTTGTATCAGACAAATTGTCCACATTAGAGAGTGTTTTGAGTACGGCTACACATTTTATTTTAAAAAAATATAAAGATCACGGAACAATAATAAATAAAGATAAAAAAGACGAAAGAGAGGTCATTACTCCATGAGAAATTTCCTCTCGGATAAAGTAACCGGATTGAAACCGTCCGGGATAAGAAAATTTTTTGACATAGTCACAGAAATGAAAGACGCAATTTCTCTCGGTGTAGGTGAGCCGGATTTTGATACTCCGTGGTTTATCAGAGATGAAGGAATATACTCTCTTGAAAAAGGAAAAACATTCTACACATCCAATGCGGGTCTGAAAGAACTAAGAGAAGAAATCGCAAATTACATCAAGCACACACAAAAAATCGAATACAATCCTCAAAATGAAGTTATCGTTACAGTTGGCGGTTCAGAAGCTATAGATATAGGTCTTAGAGCGGTAATAAATCCCAAAGATGAAGTGATAATTCCGCAGCCGTCTTACGTGTCTTATGAGCCTTGTTCTGTTCTTGCGGGTGCAAAACCCATCATAATAAATTTAAAACAGGAAAATGAATTCAGGCTAACCGCTGAAGAATTGCTTAATGCAATAACAGAAAAAACAAAGGTTTTGATTCTTCCATACCCGAACAATCCGACTGGTGCAATTTTAGAAAAAGAAAATCTTGAAGAAATAGCAAAAGTCGTTATAGAAAAAGATATTCTTGTAATGTCAGATGAAATATACTCTGAACTTACATACAAAAAATCACATGTGTCCATTGCTTCTATCGAGGGAATGAAAGAGAGAACAATACTTATAAACGGTTTTTCAAAAGCATATGCAATGACAGGCTGGAGGCTCGGATATGCTTGCGGACCGGCCGAAATAATAGAGCAAATGACCAAAATCCACCAGTACGCAATAATGTGTGCTCCGACGACAAGCCAGTATGCAGCTGTTCAGGCACTAAAAAAAGGCTCCGGAGAAGTAGAGCTGATGCGTCAATCTTACAATCAACGCAGAAGATTTTTGATGAATGCATTTAAAGAAATGAACCTTAAATGTTTTGAGCCGTACGGTGCATTTTATGTCTTTCCTTGTATAAAAGAATTCAATATGTCTTCAGAAGACTTTGCGACAAAGCTGTTGATGGAAGAAAAAGTTGCAGTTGTTCCCGGAACAGCTTTTGGTGAAAGCGGAGAAGGCTTTGTCAGAATATCATACGCATATTCAATGGAAACATTAAAAAAAGCAATATCTCGCATAGAAAAATTTGTGAACAAATTAAGAAAAGCTAACTGACTATTTTATTCACTCATGCCTGTCGGATATATTTTAACTTGCTTGTGTTTAAGACAGTTTGTTTTTATTTTGGATTATTTTCAATAAACCACTCGATTAGAGGTTTTTTGTCACCGAACATCAGATTGAAACTTCTTTCATAGTCTTCGCTTGTCAGATATTTGTAGCTTATATTAAAACCTAAAGGCTCTTCTTTTACACCGAGTTTTTTATATTTTCTGACAGAAATGTTTGTTTTTTTTGAGTTTAGTACATTCGAATAATTCAAGCCCAATGCGGAACAAAATGGTGATTTTATCTTCCCGTCAAGAGTTTGGGTCATCAACCCGAATGTACGGCATATTACACCTCTGTACTTATAAACCGAGCACTTATCATCAACCAGAAACGGGCAGTCATACTTGAATTTTTTACCCTTATATTTTTTCCTTTTGTTTACGATTTCCTGCAAATTATTTTCAACTTTTTGCTGTGTCTCTTTATCAAGCAGCACAAAACCGGTCAAAAGATACTTCATTTCCAATAAAGAATAAGGGAATTGTGCTTTTTTACAGCATTTTGCACAGCCTTTTTGGCAGAAAATAAAAGGTTTTTGGCTTTCAAAGAACTTTTTTAATTTTGAATCCAAAAACTTTAGATAAGTTTCATAATTTTTTAGTGCAATGTCTATAAATTCCATATCAAATACATATTACTACTTAATAGCAGCTCTAAGTCAAATATTAAGAATACTGTCCGGCACATTGTTAAAACTACAATTTTACTTTCTTCTTAATCAATAGAAAGTCCTTGCCGTAATGATAATGCTGTATTCAGAACCTTGCAGAGAACTTAAACCTGCTGCTTAGTGACAAAAACTCACATCACCTATATCAGAGCATCTGGCACTATACTCGCCATATCCGCCTTTGACCTTTCTGACTCTTGTATAGTCCAGAGTGTTATAACGAAAAGGCATTACATCCATGTTATGCACATTTTGATTTGTATAAGCTGCTTTTTTGTTTTGTGTACGCTGTTTATTATTATTTATATACCAGGCCGAAGATGAATAATTACTGCTATTGTAACGGGAAGACGAGCCGGATGACGAAACATTTGTCATTTGCTTCCACTTACCTGTATAATTTCCGTCATCATCAAACATTGATGAAGCAAAAACAGGTGAAAAAAGTAAAACCACAGCAGCAGAAAAAATAAAAAACGATTTCATTAAATCTTCTCTCCCAAAACTTTCGACCATAATAGATTATAGCACAAAAGAAAAGCAGAAAATTTGCCGCATTAATTCTTATATATGGTAATATCTAATTAATCCGGTAAAAAAGAAGAAGGACATTATGCTCTGTCTTGAAAGAAAAAATTTTTGTGACTTTGATGAAATATACAAAGATATGAAAGAACAGTTTCCTGCGGCAGAACTGAAATCTTTTAGTGATTTTAAAAAACTTTTTTCAAAAGAAAACTACAGGCTCTATATTGCAAAAGACGACACAAAAACAGTCGGTTATACTGTTGTTTATTGCAGCGAAGAAGAAAAATTTTTATGGCTTGATTATGTTGCCGTAAAAAAAGCTTTCCAATCCGGAGGGTACGGAAAAAAAATTTTTTCTGAATTACAAAGAACTTTTTCAACATACAAAGGTATTTACGCAGAAATAGAAAAACCTGACACAAAAAATCCAGATACAATAAGAAGAATAAATTTTTATACTAAACTGGGTGCAAAAAAATTGGAGTGCAGGTACTTTTACCCGAACAACGGCGGCGGGCTTGAAATGGACCTTTATTTTATTCCTTTTTCAAAAAATAACCCCGAATCTGAATTTACAAAAGCTGTTATAAAAAAAGTTTTTTCTGATATTCATCAAAACGTACGAGAATTGCAAAAAATAATGGACAAAATGAATTTGTAAAATTCAGGCAATTTTATACTATCTTTGTTCTGACTGCTTTCACTGCGGCCTGAACTCTGTCAGATACTGAAAGTTTATTCAAAATGCTTCCAACATGTGCTTTTGCCGTGTGAGAGCTTATATTCATTTTTTGAGCAATTTCGCTGTTTGTTTTGCCTTCGACTACAAGATGTAAAGTCTCAAGCTCACGTTCTGTCAAATTCAAATCTTTATTGATTTCATACAGAGAATTTAAATCAGTGGATACAGGTTTGGGCATTTTGCTGTTTGCAACATGTGATATTTGAGGATGAAGCCATACAACACCTCTGTATACATCCGTAATAATTCTTGCCAGTTCGTTTGAAGCAACATCTTTCAAACAGTAAGCACTTGCCCCTGCCGACAGTGTCGCCATAACCTCCTTCTCTTCTTCATGTGAAGTTAAAATAATAACCTTTGTATCAGGAGAGATTTCTTTCACTTTCAAAGTAGCCTTAAGTCCGTTTATACCGGGCAGTCCAAGATCCATAATAACTATATCAGAAGGCTTTTTTCTAAACACATCCAAAAAATCTTCGGCACTTTCAAAGTCGCCTAAAATATTAAACTTCTTATTTTGTTTCAACATATAAACAAGAGACTTTCTTATAAGCAGATAATCTTCTACAAGATAAATAGAAATTTTGTTTTCAGAATTCAAATCACACCTCATTTGTATTGTTAATAATATAAACTAATCAATATCTAAATAGATATTAGCCACTCAGGCATTTTTTATTTTAATTTTTCAGGTAAATTAATTGATGTTTCTTTCAACTGATTGTTTTACTTTAGTACATTTTTTATACCATTTATTACATCTAAGTAAAAAGTAAGATATTTGAGTTATTGACAGTAGCAAAAAGATTAATATACTTGTTATATGCACTGTCAGTTTAAATTTTATTTATATTAAGAAAACTTAATATATACAAAAATAGAGAATCAGACAGTAATTTTAACATAAAATTTGGTCTCAAACCAAAAGGAGGAAAAATGAAAAAACTGTTATTGTCTTCAATGTTAATTGGTGCAATGACTCTTGTGTCAGGTGCTTTTATTGCATCTCCGGCTTCTGCTGCATGTCCATTGAAACAAGATAAGCCTCAGTGTGACAAACCGGCTTTCAAAGAATGCAAAAAACCGATGACTATGGAAGAACGTGAAAAATTCAGAGAACAAAAGAAAGCTGAATTTGAAGAAAGACTAAAACTTACAGACAAACAGAAAAAACAGCTTGAAGAAATCAAAGCTGAAGAAAGAAAACAACTTGCTCCTTACAGAGAAAAAATCGAACAAGAACATGCAAAAATAGCAGAATTGTTTAAAGAAGAACGCAACATCCGCATGGAAAGCATGAAAAAATTCGAAGCTCTTTTGACACCTGAACAGTTGGCAGAATTGACAAAAATCAAAGAAGAAATGAAAGCAGAAATGCAAAGGATGGCACCTCCGATGGGACCTGATGGAAGACCGCTTCCCCCGAGACATCATCACAAACCGATGTGTCCTCCTGACTGCGGATGCAACTGCCACAACCCGCAGGCAGATGCACCTGATCAGGCTAATTGCAAATGCCCTTGTCATGACAAGAAATAATCAAGCATATATCAAAAATGGTAGGTCTAAACAACCTACCATTTTTTAAATACAAAAAATACTGCCAGTATTATAAATAAAAATCCTACAATATAATTCCATTTTATTTCTTCTTTTAAATAAAACACTGAAAAGAAACAAAATACAATCAGGGTAATTACTTCTTGTATAGTCTTTAAATGTGCTGCATCGTAAAATTCATGTCCTATTCTGTTTGCCGGAACCTGAAAGCAGTACTCAAAAAACGCAATGCCCCAGCTTACCAGAACAACAAGCCAAAGGGCCGAACCTTTATACTTGAGATGCCCGTACCAGGCAAATGTCATAAATATATTTGATATAGTTAAAAGAATTACAGGTAAAAATTGTCTTAATATCATAATATAGATGATAGCAAAAAATAAAAAAATATTTTATAATTTATCAAAAACAAAAAAGAGGTAAACATGAAAGATTTAAGAGAAATAAAAGATTATCAAATAGTTTTGCTGGGACTAATAATTGCTATAGGTGCAATTGTTTCAACATTTTTGTTTTCACACGCTGTTGTTTCCTACCAAAAACTCCAAAACCAGACACTTACTGTGACTGGTTCAGCCAGCCAAAATGTATCATCGGATTTGGCTGTGTGGAAAGCATACTATGAAGTCAGAAGCAAAGATTTGAAATCAGGTTATACAAAAATTAATAACGATAAAAACAATGTGAAAAACTTTTTGATAGCAAACGGTATGAAAGAAGAAGATATAAAATTTACTCCTGTGTCTTCTTATCCTGTATATAAAAAACTTAGTAACGGATATGATTCAAATGAAATTGACGGCTACAGACTTTCTCAAAATGTAGAAGTTTCTTCTTCCGATGTAAACGGAATAACAACAATATCTCAAGATTCAATAAAGTTGATAGAAAAGAATGTTGAACTTACGTCAAATGTTGTTGAATATTTTGTCTCAAACCTTGATGAACTTAAAATAAAAATGCTTGCAGAAGCAACAAAAGATGCAAAACAACGTGCAAAAAGCATGGTTGAAAGCACCGGAGGGAAAATAGGTGCAATGAATTCCGCAAAAATGGGAGTATTCCAAATAGTTGCAAAAGATTCAACTGATGTATCTGACTACGGTATCTACAACACAAATGCAAAAGAAAAGAAAATTAATGCTGTTGTAAATGCCACTTTTACAATAAAATAAATTTATGAAAAAAATTGAAAATGTATTAATATGCGGCATAGGTGCAATCGGTACTATATACGCCGCCAGGCTTTTTGACAAACCGCAAGTTAACCTGAAAATTCTTGCTGATAAAGAAAGAATTCAAAAATACACTCAAAATCCTACTGTTTTTAACGGTAAATCATACAAATTTAATTTTTTGACACCGGAAGAAAACTGGTCAGCCGATTTTGTTATAATTGCAACAAAAAATAACGGCCTAAATGATGTAATAAAAGACATAAAGAACTTTGTTTCAGAAAATACAGTAATAATATCTTTGCTAAACGGTATAGAAAGTGAAGATGTAATCTCCCGGTCTTTTGGCCAAGACAAGGTTTTATACTCATATTTTATAGGCCATGCAAGTACTAGAAACGGAAGATCAATTACTCATGACGGTGTGTACACAACCGTTTTTGGCGAAAAAAGCAACAAAAATTATTCAGAAAATGTGAAAAGAGTCAAAGACTTTTTTGATAAAACCGGTATTAATTATGAAATACCGGAAGATATGGACTATTCCAGATGGTGGAAGTTTATACTGAATGTAGGCTACAATCAGGCTTCTGCTGTTTTAAGGGCAAATTACGGAGAATTTCAGAATTCCGAAAAAACAAATTCCGTTGCCGTTAACCTTATGAAAGAAGCTGTAGCACTTGCAAAAGCAGAAGGAGTAAATAAAACGGAAAATATAATACCTGAAATAGAATCCGTCATAAAAGCAATGATTCCCGAAACCAAAACATCAATGCTGCAAGATGTTGAATCAAAGAGAGAAACGGAAGTTGATATCTTTTCAGGTTACATAAAAAAACTCGCACAAAAACACAGCCTTCAAACACCCTACAATTCTTTGTTTTTTGAACTTATAAAAGCCATTGATGAAAAAAACAAATTGACTTAACAAAAATTTACTTTTTTAATAACAAAAATTTTTTTTATGTTACTTATACAATGGTATGTACTGTAATTTATTCAATAGAGAGAAATTATTATGAAAGTAAACAACATTTCCACACATCGCAACAACAATGCTTCATTTAAAGCAGCAAGATTAAACATTGTAGCTATGTCTGACACACACGGACAATTTGTAAGAACACCGTGGGTAGAATCAGCTATCACAACTAACCAAAAAGATATTTTTGAAAAAACAGATTATAAAGACCCTTCAAAAAAAATGGATCCCAGAAGTGTCGCAAATATGATAATCCATGCCGGAGACTTTGGAATAAATGAAGGCGGCGGCAATTATATATCAGACAAAACAAAGAAAAACGGCGACTATCAGCTCTATTTTATAGACATGATAGCCAAAATTGCTGAAAAGGCTGCAAAAAAAGAAGTCGGAAAAGACTCACAGTTCTACGCATTAAGAACATACGGCAACCACGATTTTGACAACGGTGACGAATATATTCTTGATAAATCAAAAGACTCTGTTTATACAACACTTGTAACAAACGCCAATATGGGCAAATCTCCTATTTTGAGAGATTATATGAAAAAATATCCTGAAAAATTTGTTCAGTCAAAAATAATTTCTATTCCCGATGACAAACATCTTGATGACAGAAACTTTGACAGAAAAGTTTTGGTACTCGGCGTAACTATTCCGACAATGGATTTTTACGCACCGGGATTGTTAAAAGGAACGGAATTCCATGACAACAGCAACAAAAAAGACGCAAAATTAAAAAAAGAAGACCTGAAAGAAACAATCGTTGCAGTTAAGAAAAGGGTTGATGCATTTAAAAAAGAATACCCGAAAGGTGCAGTAATTCTCTTATCTCACACGGGAAACCAGATTTCAAACTGGATTTGTGAAGATGTAAAACACATAAATATAGTTATGAACGGACACGACCACAAACGCCAGGTGTCACACGTAAACAAAACAGCAATTCATTCACTCGGAAAAGACAATGAACTCGTAAAAGCATTCCAATTGTATTTTGACGACAACGGTGATTTAAAAAGAGTTCAGGAAACTAACTATGACACAGCTATTTACAATTCCGAAAACCACAAACACAACACTATTACACAACAGCTTATAGAAAAACTGCTTCCGAAAGATGCAATACCGGCCCCTGACGTTATAGATTATCAACCTCTAAAAGACAAATTCAACAATGAAATTTACACAGAAATTCCATATGATGAAACAAACATCAGAGGCTACAATGATTATGTTGCAAACATTGTGTCTTCTTATGACGCTTCGGCTGCAAGAGCAAAAATAGACAGTGATATAGCTTCCGTTGCAATCCAGTCTTCCGCAATCAGAGGCGGCTTCCACAAAGGAATGACAAATATTGACCTTATGGAAATATTTAACGGTGTAAGTGAAGATCTTGCAGGATTGTCAAAAGGTGAAATTACCGGCAGAGAGCTCGTGGGTGTAATTGTCGAAAATGTATTTGACAACCTTGATTCGCCCAAAAGAAACACTTTGCTTCAATGGTCAGATACAAAAATTGACAAAGACATGATTGCAAGATTGAGAGAAAAAGACGGTCTGGGCAAATACGAAGTTGATTTGGATAAATATGCAAAAGCAGTAAAAATGAGAAACATCGATACTCAAGAATTTGAACCTATTGATATGAACAAAAAATATACGGTTTTGCTGCCTCACAAATTCCTTATCAAAACCGATTTAAAATATCCTGTTTTGCTTTCAAAAGACAATCGTTTTGAGCCGACAGGCTACACAACTGAAGGTCTGTTCAGAGCAAAACTGGCAAGCAAAGAGTATACTGTCAAATTGAGTCCGAAAACACAGGAAGAAAGAGTTATCTGCAAAGTTGTAGACAAAAAGCCTTCTTTTGATGAAGAGTTTGTCAGTGTACCGTTTTTCAAAGCCTAAGAAAAATACAAAACCTATAAAAAGACCTCAAAATATTGAGGTCTTTTTACTACATCTCATTAAGTAAGAGTATTAATTAAAAAGTTAAAATCTGCCTTTTTTGAAATTCTTCTATTTTGGATAAATTTTCAGCAAAAAGTTTTGATGCATCATACAAAGAAGCCTGTGCCCAGCCAAGCGGCGTATGAGTGCCAGGTACAAAAACAATTTTACCATTTGAATTTTTCACTGCCTGATAAGCCTCTGGTATTTGAAAAGCAGGACAAGGCTTTTCATTAGCTTTGTAAGAATTTTCACCCGTAATTCTTGCATAACTTCTATTTATATATTCCGTCTCTTTTTGGATAGCTTTTTGTAAAAGCTTACTTACAGATTTGTCAGTCTTATTTGATTTTTCTATTTTTTCCAACAATTGTTTTGCAGCCATTCCATAGCTTTTAGATATATCACTTGTCATAAACCACTGTGCTTCTGTACCTTCAAGTAAATTTTGGGCTTCATTTATTTTATGCCCGGCAGTAAGATTCAAATACCTGTCTTTTGCATACCTTAAAACGCCGTTTTTCCTGACCAGTTCTCTGCTGGTATCATTACCTTTTTCAAGAACCTTCATGCGTTTAAATATTTCTTTCACATTAATAATAACATCATCACTGAACTTTTCTGTGTGGGGGATAAAACTTAATGCCCCATCCAAAGAACGTTCATCTCTATATGGAACTTCTCTTTTGCTGTTTGATTTTATTCTTTCTTCTCCCCAAGAAAGTAAATCTCGAATACCTTTTTCATCTTTAAAAACTTTTCCGTTTTGTGCATTCAAAATTCTATCTCTAACTTTTAAAAGTTCTTTGTTTTCGGTTGGCGAGTACATAAGATTTATAATCTTTCTGAATCCTTCATTTATAATAGCAACATCACTGGAAGGAGTAATTTCAAAAGTTTTTTCTTCCCAAGCACCGGTTGATTTTGCATACGGATAAATTATATTTTTTAGATAAGCCGTTATATTTGCAACAGCCTCTATAGAATCTTTGGATAATTGTTTTGCCGATTTATAACCATATGCGGCACCACTTTCAATGCCTTCATATATCAAATCACCCATTGTTTGCAAATAAAGCCCCATAGAGTCCAGTCTCGTTTTTGGAAACCACTTGTGAGATTTTAGATTTGCAGGATTAAAAACATGACCTGCACCATTCTTTGATGTGTTTGCATAATCGTGATTCAATTCATATTTCAGAGGATTATTGATAATAGCATTCAATGCTCTCTTTTGTACAGAATAATACTTTCCTATATTTTCCATCAAAGGTACTGCTGCATCAGGATATCTGTCTTTTACTATTGGCATATATCTGCAACTGTCAGTTACCCATATGAGCTTTCCCATCAACGGATTTTCTTTTTTATCTATCAAACTGGTTTTTATGAAGTGTGTTTTTTTATCAATATTTAAATCGTATACGCCATTGTCTAAAGCAAAATCAAACAAATTCTGGAAAGATTCTTTTGTATATTCAGGAAGAAGTCTTTTTGCAATTTCATTGTTATGAACAGTTAAGCCTTTATTGCCAAGCTTTTTCAAAACAGGCTTATAATTGTCAAAAAGATTTTTTGAAATTTTACCTTTAAATGAAAAACTGTCACAACTTAGTGGTTTTAAATATGAGAAATTAATATTATTTCTATTTTGCGAATTATAATTTTGATAAAACTTTATATTAGATAACGGTAAAATAAACATATACTTATACTCTCCTGAACAATATAAGTAAAATACAAAAATATTTTTTTTTGCTAGTGAGTTTTTTTCCAATCTTTAATTTTTTGAAGCTTTTGTTTATATTTTGCTTCCAATCCTTGTTCTGTCGGCATATAGTACTCTCTGCCCAACAAAGAATCAGGCAGGCATTGCATATTTGTCAACTTTTCTTCTGTATCGTGTGCATACTGATATCCTTTACCGTAATCGAGTTCCTTCATCAATTTTGTAGGGGCATTTCTTATCACCAAAGGCACAGGCTCTGCCAATTCTTTTATTGCATCGATTTTTGCCATATTATAAGCAATCTCCATAGCGTTTGATTTTGGTGCAAGAGACATATATATGACAGCTTCCGTCAAATTAACAGTACATTCAGGCATACCGATAAAATGGCAGGCCTGATATGCAGCCACAGCTATTTCCAATGCGTGAGGGTCAGCAAGTCCGACATCTTCACTTGCAAACCTTGTAACTCTTCTTGCCACATACAAAGGATCTTCTCCTGCTTCAAGCATTCTTGCAAGCCAATATACAGCAGCATCAGGGTCAGAATTTCTCATGGACTTGTGCAATGCGGAAATCACATTGTAATGTTCTTCGCCGTTTTTATCGTACAAAAGAGATTTCTTGGAAATACACTGTTCCAGAGTTTCTTCCGTAACTGTAATCTCCCCGTTTTCGTTCACATTGCCGTTTAGAACAACCATCTCTAAAGTAGAAAGAGCATTTCTGGCATCACCGTTTGCAAACTTTGCCACAATTTCAAGTTGTTCATCAGTTATATTTACTTTTTGATTTCCAAATCCTCTTTTGTCGGTAATTGCACGTTTTAAAAGAGCAACAAGGTCTTGCGTTTTCAATCCTTGCAAAACAAAAACTTTACACCTGGACAACAAAGCCCCGTTAACTTCAAAAGAAGGATTTTCTGTTGTTGCACCTATCAAAATAATGCTGCCTTTTTCAACAAACGGAAGAAAAGCATCTTGCTGAGCTTTGTTAAAACGATGAATTTCGTCCACAAAAACTATGGTTTTTTGTCCGAGTTTACGGGATTCTTCGGCTTGTGCCATTACAGTTTTAATTTCCTTTATACCGCTTGTTACAGCAGAAAAATTTATAAAAGCGGAATTTGTTTTGTTTGCAATTATTGTTGCAAGTGTAGTTTTGCCGACGCCCGGAGGCCCCCAGAGAATCAGAGAAGAAATTTTGTCTTCTTCTATCAGTCTGCGTAAAATTTTTCCTTCGCCTATTAAATGAGACTGTCCCACAAACTCATCTAGATCTTGCGGTCTCAAACGTGATGCCAGCGGTTGGTTGTCCTGATTGTCAAAAAGTGATTTTTGTTCCATATTATACTTTTTTAGCCTTCTTTTTTACGGAAAATTCATAACTTTTATGTATTAATTCAATTATTTTCTCATCACAAAGCGTATCGTCAAGTGTTATTGTTATCCAATGCTTTTTATTCATATGATATGCAGGATAAAAACCTTTGTTTTTAAGCAGTTTGGGAATTTCTCTGCTGTCTGATTTTATATTTAAAATTTCAATTTCACCTTTTGAATTTTTATCAATTTTAGACTTGTCAATATTTGATATCAACCCATACCACAAACGGCTTTTAGGGTTTCTAAAAACCCCAAATCCGGGAAATTTTTCCCACAAAAATTCCGGAGAATCGTTGTATTTATTCTTTATTGAATCTGCTATCCTGTTTGACTGCGGATAAATAAAATACTTGTCATTGCAGCATTGTTTTGCTATCAAATTCAAAATTGACTCGTAAGCAAAACGTACCTTCCCGACAAAATCACCAACAGCTTCGTCTATTAAATGAAGATTGTATACACCATTTGATAAACAATCCACAAGTTTTGTTTTTACATCAAAAAAATCTTTGTCGTTTTTTACTTCAATAAAAAATTCAAATTGTCCGTTCATTAATTTGCTTGAATACTGCCAGCAATTATTGACTAAAACAAAGCCAAATCGTTGCACTTTTTCTTCATCAAGTACTTTATTTCTAAATATTTTTTTTACAAATTTATCCACGTAAACGCATTCCTTGAAACAATTTTAACATAAAATGCACCTAATTCGTATCGACACCGACTCGTACTCGTCATCTCCACTTCAACAGGTATAAGTTGCTTTTCGGATTATTTAACAAAACAAAAAAGAATAAAACGAATGCTTTGCAAGATATTAAACTTTTACAAAAATACCAAAGCTGCATACCAATTACC
>CALURG010000076.1 GCA_944323115.1 Candidatus Gastranaerophilales bacterium | reverse complement strand
GAGCGAAGCGAACCCAGTGCCCATGTGAACAAGGTTGATGAAATGGAGAAATTTTAGAATAAAATTTCGAAATGGAATACTAAACCTTGTGAACGCCGGTAATCCAAGACAGCGGATTCCGTGCGGGGCTGACCGAATGAAATGAGGGAATGCCTGCGAGATAATAATAAACGGGGTTCGGGGCGGAGCCCTGATGTAAAATAGGTTAGAGATTTTTAAATGAAGAAATGAAAATTTACAGGTTCTTGTGACCTGAAATTTTTGTTTCTGAATTTTAAAAACTCTTTTGACAGGTGCCGGTTTTCTTTTCTTTGGTTCGTTTCTTTTCTTTTGCCTGCACAATACAAAAGAAAAGAAATGAACATGTATAAACAAAATTTTTAACTAAAAACTATTGTCCTTAAAACAAAAATCCTTTTTTCTTTAGCCTGTAAGATGGCTTTCAGCTCAACAAAAAACTGACCGAATGAAATGAGGAAACGCCTGCGAGATAATAATAAACGGGGTTCGGGGCGGAGCCCTGATGTGAAATGGGTTAGAGATTTTTAAATGAAGAAATGAAAATTTACAGGTTCTTGTGACCTGAAATTTTCGTTTCTGAATTTTAAAATCTCTTTTTGATACAGCGTGTTTTGCCTTCTTTTCTTAGCGAGCTGTGGCGAGCTATAGAAAATGGCTTCACGGATTAATCTTTAGTTTTTCTTGATTTCGTAAAACTGTAAATAGTGAACTTTTCTTTGGTTCGTTTCTTTTCTTTTGCCTGCACAATACAAAAGAAAAGAAATGAACATGTAAAAACAAAATACATTTTGTGATTTTTGTTTTATCTATTCTTTATCGTAAAGAGGCAAATTTGCGGACGGACGACACGACCGAAGAGCGTTACTCCGAATAGCGAACAGTTTGAGCCTGTAAGTTGTGCTTTCAGCCCAACAAAATAACTAAATAACTAGAAAATCTAAAAATCAAAATTTTTTGCATTAAAAAAAACTCTGTCTAAAAAAGACAGAGTCAATAAAAATAAGCTATATTAAAAGTTCAAATGAACCGCTTTTGTTTTTTACCATTCGATGAGAACATATCCCGGTGCACCATCTCCGCCTACACCGGCTTCTTCTCCGGGTTTAACTCCGCCGCCGCCACCACCGGCACCATAACCTTCACTTGTCAAGCCATTTACGCTTGTATTCCCGTTAGAAAGACCTCCTTTGCCCAGCAATGGTTCCGATTTATAGTATAGAGGGGTTTTTTCTCCGTCTCCACCCGGAGTTTCCGTGTAGGCTTTTTCTATAGCAACGGTTCTGCCGCCTCTACCGTATGGTGCTTCAAGATAACCTTCAACTATTGTGTACTCGCCGTCAGTACCGTTTTGGGCTTTTCCTCCGCCGGCTCCGCCTTGTCCAACTGTGACTTTAATTTTTCTTTCTTTAAACGAAGGAACAAAAACTGTTTGATATTCGCCGGCAGTACCTCCGCCGCCGGAACGATAGATTTCCGTAACGGCAAAAGTTGCTCCTTTTTTTCCAGGCTGATTCTCTCCCAAACGTCCTCCGCCTGCACCAACTTCAGAGTATGTACAATCCTTTCCGTTTCTCCACATTACTGTCATAGATTTTGTTCCAAAAGGAGAAGTTGTACCGAGTTTATCATTTATTTTTATTGCATCTTCCTGACTTACACAGCCGTTAGCATATGAAACTTTACAGATACCGTCTCCTGTATCTGATTTATATGTAATATCTGCATCTTTTGTTCCACCTTGTTTTCCGCCTGTACAACCTTTTCGACATCTTGCTCCATACGACCTTTCACCGCCTCCGCCGCCTTTTGCTGTAAGGATTGTGTCTTCATCATCATTACTTTTAACTATAGAAATTGTAGAATCTTCACCGGAATGACCACCGCCATTTTTTGATGGTAAGCCTTTATCGGATCCGCCGTCACCTCCGTCACCGGTTTTCATCATTACTTTAACAACGTCTTTGGTAATCTCATATTCTCTGTAAGCAACTCCGCCTGCACCGCCGCCGCCGGAACCTTTACTACTACATTGATTTCCTTCTCTTCCTGAGCCGCCGCCGCCTCCGACGGCAAGAAATTTATATTTGCCGTAATATTCTACATGAAAAGTTTCGTCCCAAGTTTTTATAGAGCTCTCGGCACCGGCTCCGCCGCCGCCTCCGCCTACCGCTGTAATATTAAAATTTCTGGCCTGCGAAGGAGGTGTAAAACTACAGCTGTCACCTGTCACTGTCCAACTGTTTGAATTTTCAGCATCTCCTGATGCACCTGTTGTCCATTGGATATGTTTTCCTGCCGCGTTTCTTGTGCATATCCATTTTCCGTGATTTTCTTTGGTTCTTGTTTTCTTAGTTATTACGGGGATAGTAGCTATCGTTATCATTGATATTATCAGCAGGGTAATCAAAGCCTCTGCAAGCGAAAAGGCTGCATATTTCTCTTTTTGTTTTTTCATGGCAAACTCCAACTTTATATAACTTATTTGTATAAAAATTAATTAAAACTTTATGTAAAAGCTTAATTTATGTTTTATTATATAAAGTTGTGCATTAAAAAGCAATAAAAAAATAATCTAAAGCGTTATTTTAAAATTTGGCCGTTTGTACAGATAATTACTAAAAACAAATTTGGTAATTATATATGTCTGATATTAAAAAATTGCTGGGTAAAAAAATTAAAGAAATCAGAAAAAGTAAAAATTTTACGCAAGAAAAACTTTCCGAATTGATAAACATAGAAACACCAAGTTTGAGCAACATTGAAAGAGGGAAATACGCTCCGTCAATAGAAACATTGCAAAAACTGAGCAGCATACTTGATGTAAAAATGTGGGAGTTTTATTGTTTTGATGTAATGTCACAGGCCGAAATGATAAAAGAAATAAATTTTAAAATAAAAAATGACGAGCATCTTACAAAAACCGTTTACAATTTTTTAAAAGCAATTGAATAGTTTTTGCAATATTTTGTAATATACCTGACAAAAATTTTTTTTACGGGGTTTTGGAAGGTTATGATACAGAAAATTTCCCCGTGTTATACAAAACCTCTGCCAAAATGGCAGACATATCAATTTAAAAACGACAATTCTTCATCAAATACGGAAGAGAAAACTGCTGTTGTTTCAAAAAATGATACACAAAACAGCTATTTTCCGTTAAGTTTTAAGTCTCGTGAAGCATATAATATAACACGCAGTCTTATGCAGCTTGATGACATACACTGTCCTTTTTGCGGTGTAAAAATGCATTCTTTAGAAAAAACCAAAAAACTGGTAAAACAAGCTGAATCAATACAAGACAAGGATGAATTTATTAATTGGCTTGAACTAAACAAAGAAAATATTCCAAAAGAGTATTTAAAATTTATTGATTCCGCAAAAAATAATGCAATACTGTCCACCACAACAGATGTCAATTCTTTGCTTTTAAACATGAAAGACGGTGCCTGTGTTGCATCTTCAAAAGCTATAGAGAAAATGAAAGAAAAAATGTTGGAAATTCAAAAAAATAACAATCTTTCAGACAGTGATAACGTTTTAATCGATGAATGCTACATAAGGCTCAATGACTATGACGTTTTTTCCGGCACCAATATTTTGTACGATTTGACTTTGATACTGAGAGAAACCATTGGCATTCTTGAAAACACAAAAGTTAACGGTGAAATATATGCCCAAGCAAAAGAATTGCTTATACCGGCTTCTTTCTATCAAAACATATTTTTGCCCGAACCAAAGTCTTATTTTGCAAAGACTTATCAGGGAAATGTTATCAGTAAACTTTTTGAAAATACGGAAAATCAGGTATGCAAAGTTTTAAAAACACCTCAAAAAGATAATGACCCGAAATTAAATTTAATTCTTTGCTGCAAAGACTGTGAACAAAAAGCTTCCGAAACGAATGTTGTTCTAAGATCTTTCACAAAAACAGATGATTTAAGAAAAAACATTGTAAAATATATAGAAGATTTGAGCAAACAAGTGCTTGACAATAAGCTGCAAGCCGATTCCGCTTATATAATTGATTTTGCAAATTTCTTAGACAGAATTTCAGAAATTAATATAAATATAAACAAAGAAAAAAGCAAAATAATAAACGCAATAAGAATCAAAGCGTTCAAAGATGAACATGAAAAAGTAACTTTTGAACCGGTGAACCGTGAAGGTATACCTTGTGCAACCTGCGGTCAAACGACAATCACCCATGAACAAAGACTGAAAATTTTCAACGAAATTGCAAAAGCCTCAACGTATTCTGATTTATTAAACATAATAAGAAAAAACAGATACTTTGTAAGCAACCGATTCCAATCAGCGGTAAGATTGTTTGAAAAATTGGTAGAAGAAAATCCCCAAATAACAGAAAAACAGCTTATAAATGAATTTAAAAAACAACTTGCGGATGAAATAAAACAACAACTGCAAGACAATATCACTCTGGCTGAAATGACAAAAAACCGCATGAGTTTTCCTGAAGATACTGTGCTTTTACAAAAATATATCGATGGTGTAAAATCCAAATTTTTAAATTTTTCGGAAAAATCAATGTTCCCTTATCAAGAATACACCAATTTGTTAAAAGACTCCGTATACAAAATGAATGACACTCATTACAAATACTATTACGGTACAATGTTTAAAGAAACAATAAGAAAAAAATATAACAAACAAGCCAATATTTTCCCTAACAAAGAAACGATAGAAAAACTAAATTCTTATTTAAAAGTTTATATACAAAATTTATTCAAAGGAACTGTTGCTACAGTTGACCACCTGATACCAAAGGGCAAAAACGGAGAAAATGACCTTTCAAATTATGTTGTGATGTGCCGCAATTGCAACACCGAAAAAACAGACTATCCTTTGTTAAGATGGCTGGATATTCATCCGGAAATGCCTAAAAATGTACAAAAGTATATGAATAAAATCGTCTCAATGATAAACAACAATGAACTTGGTCCGGAATATCGAAAATATCCAAAAATTTTCTCAAAAAAAATTGCACAGCTTAGTCACGGAAAAGTTGACCCAAAATATAAACTAAAACCGTTAAAAAATGATTCCGGAGAAATTAAACCTAAAAAACACTAATAATCTTTCCCGCTAAAAATTTTTGTCAGTGTTTAGAACAATATCCTGCAAATTCAATGTATTAAACAATGTTTGCCACAAAAAGGTTTGATATGTTATTATCGTTATATGAAAAAAAATGTAATGAATCTGTTTGTAATGACGCTGGGGGCAATGATTGCCGCATTTGCACTTGAAGGTTTTTTGATTCCTAACAAAATTATTGACGGCGGAATTATGGGTATAGCTATCATGACCAGCTACAAAACAGCTTTTCCTTTAGGCTGGTGTATTTTTCTTCTAAATTTACCTTTTATTTTTCTTGCTCTGCAAAAAATGGGAAAATTGTTTGTTGTCTTTACCTTTTATGCTGTTTCCATTTTGTCTGTCGGCGTTTCGTTTATGCCTCAATGGCTGAATCACAAACATGTTTCTGATCCGTTTCTTGCGTGTGTTTTTGGAGGTCTGATTCTTGGTGCAGGTGTCGGATTGGTTTTGAGAAGCAATTCGTCCTTAGACGGCACCGAGATTTTATCAATGAGACTGTCAAAAAAATTCAGTTTTTCTGTAGGCGAAATCATAATGTTTTTCAATCTTTTTATCTTTATCGCAGCCGGATTTGTCTACAACAATTGGCAAAGTTCCATGTACTCCATGATTACATACTTCATAGCTTACAGGGTTATAGATATTGTCATAGAAGGTTTAAACGAATCAAAAGCCGTCAGAATTGTTACGGACAAACATGATGACATAGGCAATGCAATCATGGAGCATTTTGATATAAGTGTTACATATCTAAAAGCACGAGGCGGCTACTCCGGAGCGGAAAAGAAAATCATATTTTGTGTAATCAACAGGCTGGAAATTGCAAAACTAAAACAGCTTGTAAAATCTTTTGACAATTCTGCTTTCATTACTATAGAAAACGTTCACGAAGTTGACGGGGGAAGAGTAAAAAAACATGGAAGCCATTTATAAACAGACATTCCTTGTTAATATTCGTCATTTGTATATTTTATGTTTAAGTTGTGAATAATTTGGTCAAGAGGAATTTCAAGACCTTTGGCATATTTGATGAGAGTAGAAAATTTTGTGTCGACAAGTCCGTTTTCCACTCTGCTTACAGTTGCTGTTGTGAGATCATTTTCGTATGCAAAAATATTTAAAGAAACACCTTTTCTTTCTCTTAACAATTTTAAAGTATGACCGAGAATCTTAATAAGTTCTTTCTCATCGTGTTCCATATATGTAATTATATTTATTCTAAAATTTGACATATTACATATATGTAATTTCCGTTTCGGTCAGTAAGTGTTTCAATACGGTTTGCAAAGTTTTTTGGATGTTTTTTGTGTATTAAACCTTGAAAAATTGTATTTTGTCTGTTTGTATTTGGGGTAAGTGCTCAGGCCAAAGCGGGTTAAACCAAAATATAACAGCATTTTTGCCTTTGTTGACATATCCGTAGGCTGGGATTTTTACCCCAACACTTAAATATTCTCCCTCTCCTTTGGCAGCGAAATTGGACGGGTACCGGATTTGTTTCACTCACACGGCGTGCCCGCACGGAATCCGCTGTCTTGGATTACCGGCGTTCACAAG
This sequence comes from Candidatus Gastranaerophilales bacterium, assembly GCA_944323115.1. GTDB lineage: Bacteria > Cyanobacteriota > Vampirovibrionia > Gastranaerophilales > Gastranaerophilaceae > Limenecus. The sequence goes on along the minus strand of CALURG010000076.1, from coordinate 85 downwards.
GTTTAGTATTCCATTTCGAAATTTTATTCTAAAATTTCTCCATTTCATCAACCTTGTTCACATGGGCACTGGGTTCGCTTCGCTC
>CALURG010000075.1 GCA_944323115.1 Candidatus Gastranaerophilales bacterium | reverse complement strand
GATTTAAAATTAACATTGTAATTTGAATTTGTCGTGTTTAATTTAATCATATTCTTTCTCCTATAGGTGAGTGAAAAACAGAATAAAAAAAATTTTGTTATTTTGATATCAAATCTTTATATAACTTAATATTAGTACAAAGTTAAATTTTGGGTTATTATTGTTACAAAAGCGGGAGAGAGAAATGTACGGGTTTGATTTTAAACTGGATGATTTTCAAGAAGAAGCACTGTTTCATATAAACAACGGAAAAAGCGTTGTTGTTTGTGCTCCGACAGGTGCAGGAAAAACCTGTATTGCACAAATGGCTATTCACAAAGCACTTGATGAAGGTTTCAGAATTTTTTACACCACTCCGCTCAAAGCATTGTCAAATCAAAAATATAGTGATTTTTCTCAAAAATACGGACAAGACAAAGTCGGATTATTAACCGGAGATACTTCTATAAACAGAAATGCACAAATTGTTGTCATGACAACGGAAGTTTTTAGAAATATGCTATATGGCACGAATTTCGGCTCTGTTACAGACAATTTAAAAGATGTCAGATATGTGGTTCTTGACGAAGTTCATTACATGAATGATGAACAAAGAGGAACGGTATGGGAAGAAAGTATTATATATTGCCCGACAAATGTTCAGATTATAGCTCTGTCAGCTACTGTAGCAAATTCACAACAGTTGACAGACTGGATAAATACTGTTCATTCAAGAACAGAACTTGTTTATACCGATTTTCGTCCGGTGCCTTTAAGATATTACTATTATGATTCCTCAAAACCTTTTGACATTCTGCCTTTATTTACACCTGAAGGCAGGCTGAACAAAAAAATCAAACCGGAATCAAAAGCAAAATATTTCGGCAGACGTGGCTCAAAAATGCCGCAAAGACAAGTTGCAAAAGATGTTGTTTCTGTTTTACACAAAAAGAATATGCTTCCTGCAATATACTTTACTTTTTCCAGAAAAAAATGCGATGAGCAGATGGAAAAATGTGCGGGACTTTGTTTGACAACACCGGAAGAACAAAAAGAAATAAAAACCATCGTTGACGAATACATAGCGGAAAATCCGTATCTATACAATAACAAACATCTTGAATACATACTTTGCGGTGTCGCATCTCACCACGCCGGATTATTACCGGCTTGGAAAGTACTTGTCGAAAAGTTATTTCAAAAAGGGCTGATAAAAGTCGTATTTGCAACAGAGACACTGGCGGCAGGGATAAACATGCCTGCCCGCTCAACAGTAATCAGTTCTGTTTCAAAACGCACTGATTCGGGCCACAGAATGCTCACACCCAGCGAATTTTTGCAAATGTCAGGAAGAGCCGGTAGAAGAGGAATGGATGATATCGGTTACGTGACAATAGTCGGCACGGCATTTCAATCACCGGAAGAAGTTGCCCAACTTGTTAAAAGTGACGCCAATCCGCTGGAAAGCCGTTTTTCTCCAACCTATTCAATGGTGGCCAATCTTTTACAGAGATTTTCCGTAGAAGAAGCAAAAGAGCTTATACTAAAAAGTTTCGGATATTATTCTTCAACGACAAGGCTCACACCTTTGATGAAGCAGCAGGAAGAACTCCAAAAAGTAATTGAAGAATACAAAAACTTCAAATGCCCTCACAACTTTACAACAAAAGATTTATACGAGTACAACAAACTTAAAAATATCTATGTGGAACAAAGAAAAACCGCAAAAGTCCTTAGAAAGCAGATGAACAAAAAAAACAAAGAAAACGTGGACTACTGTCTGGATTTTGAAAAAAAGACAAAAGAACTTTTGCACAAAGTGCACAATTATCCCTGCGATATATGCAAGCTTTACAAAAAACATATCAAATCCACAGAACTGCTGGACAGGTTTCAAAAGCGTTCGATGAAACTTGAAAAAACAATTGAATATGAGAAAGATATTTATTGGCGAAAATTCTTGAATCATACCTATGTGCTGGAGAAAATGGGGTATATTGAAAACAACTACCCGAATGAAAAAGGTCTTACTATTGCAGCAATAAGAGCGGAAAATGAACTCTTCCTGGCGGAAATAATATTCAGCGGAATATTGGATACACTGAATGTTGATGAATTGGCTTCCGTGATTTGTGCAATAACAACAGAAGACCTTCGCTCAGATGTTTACCCGGAGCTTCCCATAAGCAAAGGAACGAGAAAAGCCTTAAACAGAATAAAAGACATAAAAAGAAGAGTTGCTATTGTACAAAGAGATTTTGATATAGAGACAGAAATGTACATAAACTCTTATTATTCTCCGCTTATCGAATACTGGGTAAACGGAGGAGAATGGGACAGTCTTATCGAACAAGTACCTTCAGGAGAAGGAGATCTTGTAAGATGTTTCAAAAGAACAATAGATGTACTAAGACAACTGACCGTCATACCTAACGTATCGGATGAACTAATACAAAAAGCCAGAACAGCAATAGATGCAATAAACAGACCGCCTATTGATATAGATTAATCAAGAAAGAAAACAAAACATGTCGATAACAAAAGTTAAAAATTATTTTAAAGAAAAAGGGCTTGAAAATGCCGTAATGGAATTGGAACTTTCAAGTGCAACCGTTGAACTTGCAGCAAAAGCACTCGGTTGTGAAGAAGCAAGAATAGCAAAAACAATGTCTTTTTGGGTAAATGAAAAGCCTATACTTATTGTTACGGCAGGAGATGTAAAAATCGATAACGCAAAATACCGTGCTTTTTTCCACACAAAAGCAAAAATGATGAAATTTGAAGAAGTTGAACCCAAAATAGGCCACGCTGTAGGCGGAGTTTGTCCTTTTGCAATAAATGAAGGTGTTGATGTTTATCTGGATGAGTCTCTCAAAAGGTTTCAAACGGTTTTTCCGGCCTGCGGCAGTTCAAACAGTGCAATTGAACTGAGTATTTCCGATTTGGAAAAATATTCAAATTTCAAAGAATGGGTTGATGTTTGTAAAGTTTCAGTTCCGGCTGCCTGAATATATTTCATATAGTCAACTGACTCCGGCTACGTCCTGGATTTTCTTAACGCCCGGATATTTTTTAAGCAAAGCTTAAATATCAACCGGCCCCATCATTTGTATCAAAGTGCTTATGGTTGTTTCCATACTGACGGAATCAGACACCCTTTGCTGCAAAAATGCATTTATCTGCGGCATCATTTCAATTGCAATATCAAGCTTCGGGTTTGAACCTGCAACATACATACCAACATCAATCAAATCTTTGTTTTCCCGATACAACGCCATGCAACGTCTCATTTTTGCGGCAGCTTCTTTGTGCTCTTCAGTCGCAATTGCTGACATAAGACGGGAGATACTACCCAGAATATCGATAGCAGGGTAATGGTTCATCTCCGCAACTTTTCTGCTCAAGAATATGTGACCGTCCGTAATACCACGTACAGTATCAACAATCGGGTCATTTATGTCATCACCTTCCATCAAAACCGTATAAAGTGCAGTAATTGAACCTTTCGGGCTATTACCTGCACGTTCAAGAACTTTTTGCAGCCATGAAAAAATTGAAGGCGGATAACCCTTCATTGTCGGCGGCTCTCCGATGGACAACCCCACTTCTCTTCCCGCCATTGCACAACGTGTCACCGTATCAGTCATCAGGAACACTTTTTTGCCCTGATCTCTAAAATACTCACAAACAGACGTAGCAGCCTGCAAGCATTTTTGACGAATCAAAGGAGGCTGATCCCCCGTAGAGCAGACAAGTACGGATTTTCTCATACCTTCTTCACCGAGAGAATCCTCAATAAACTCCTTTACCTCTCTGCCACGTTCTCCTATCAGTGCAACAACGTTTACATCCGCATCGGAATTTCTTGCTATCATACCGAGCATTGTACTTTTACCTACACCGGAACCCGCAAAAAGCCCCATACGCTGTCCGGCACCGAGTGTCAGTGTAGCATCTATTGCTCTTACACCCGTAGAAAACATTGTGTTTATAATAGGCCTGTCAAATGGACTTGGTGCAGGCCCGTCAATTGAGACAAAATTTGCGGTTGAAGTATCCATCGGCCTGCCGTCTATCGGCTCACCCATAGGGCTGATAAGTCTGCCCAGAAGAAAATCACCCACAGGCAGCATTATCGGAGAACCGGTAGTTGTAACAAGACTGCCCTGTCCTATCCCCGCTCCGTCGTACAGTAAGAGAAGCTGTGCAGTGTCGCCTTTAAAAGCAACAACTTCCGCAGGTTTTTTCTCTCCTTCATATGTTTCTATAAAACATAAATCACCGATTTTCAAACCCGGAAGTTTAACTTCTACGGTCAAACCGAGCAGTTTTGATACAGAGCCTTTGTATTGGTACATAGGAGTGGAGTCTATAATTTCATAGGCTCTTTTTTTCATATATTCAATTGAACGTTCTTTTGATTGCTCAAGCATTGTTTTACCCGTTTTATTTTTTGCTTTCTAACAGTACATCCTGTCTATTTAACGAAAATTACTGGAAATCAGGTGCATACACTTCACCTATTGTATCAACAGCTTCGACCTTGATATCCGTAATCAATTCACTGTACGAAATAACAACAATTGTCGGAATGTGTCTTTCCAAAAGCTGATACAAAGGAAGTCTTATTCTTGGCGAACACAAAATAACAGGCTGCCTGCCTACTGTCTGGTGTGCACGCATAAGGGTGGATGCAGTAGTTTCAATAAGTTCCTGCACCTGCATAGGATTAAGCAGAAACATAGTACCAAGCTCCGTTCTTTGACAGCTGTCGTCAAGTGTTTTTTCCCATTCACTGGAAAGAGTCAGTGCATACAATACTTTGTCTTCGGTACAATTCGTTAAACATATCTGACGGCCCAATGCCGCTCTGATACGTTCTGACAAAATATCAGGTTCTTTTGAAAAACGTGCGTAATCACAGAGTCTTTCAAAGATAAAGATAATATCTTTTATGGACACTTTTTCCCGAATAAGGTTAACAAATATTTTTCTCAAATCACTTGTTGAAATAATTGTAGGAATAAGGTCATTTACCAGTGTCGGATCCTGTGATTTTACAAGTTCCATAAGTTTCAACACATCTGTTTTTGTCATAACCTCGTCAACGTATTTTCTTACACACTCTTGAAGATGTGTAACAATTACATCAACCGAATCAACAGCCGTTAAATGGTCATCAGGATCAATATTCTGCGGATCAACCCAGTATGCCTGTGCCTGATATGTCGGATCAACATTTACAATAGAATCAGCAGGAGTAGGTTTGCCTGTAGCATCCCACTGATCTGCAATTACCATAAGCTTGCCGGGATAAACAAACCCCGTTGCAACCTTGTTACCTCTGATTGAAATGAGATATTCATTTGCATCCAGAGCGGAAGAATCCATAATTCTTATGTTAGGAATAATATATCCAAGCTCGTCCGTAACACGCTGGCGAAGTGCAGCAATTTTTGCAAGCAGCTGTCCTTCCTGATCAGGGTCTGCTATAGGAAGAAGACCCGAGCCGACTTGTAAACTCAAAACATCAACGCCGAGTCTTTCATACATTTTGTTCGGGTTAACAAGATCTTGCATGTTTTGTTTAACATTTTCCAATTGTCCGAGTTGTGCTTGTACATCCTGATTGACAAGTACAGAAAATGCCGCAATCAAAATCACTATTGAAAAGAAAGTAAACGGCAGCCAAGGCAGCCCTGTCCAGTGTCCCGTGACAGCAATTAAAAGTAAAAATCCGACGGCACAGAACAAACTCATCGGCTTGCTCAGTATTTGTGCCGCAACATCAGATGCCAAACTCGGACTTGCAGCAGAAGCACGGGTCATTACGATACCAGCCGATACAGCCATCAACAATGAAGGAACCTGAGAGGACAAACCGTCACCTATTGTCAAAACAGTATATTTTGAAACAGCATCCGCAACAGGAAGACCTTGCTGCAAAACACCAATCAGCAATCCGCCTATGATGTTAATTATTACAATGATGATACCGGCCATAGTATCACCTTTTACAAACTTCATGGCACCGTCCATTGAACCGAAAAGTGCTGACTCTCTTTGCAAATCTTCACGCCTTTTTACCGCTTCATCCGGAGATATCAAACCTGCGTTAAAATCCGCATCGATGGTCATTTGCTTACCCGGCATAGCGTCCAGTGCAAACCTTGCCGAAACCTCTGCGATACGCTCGGCACCTTTTGTAATAACCATAAACTGTACAATGGTAATAATAACGAAAATTACACCGCCGACAACCATATTTCCGCCGGTTACGAAAGTCCCGAATGCATGGATAACTTCACCTGCTTCACCTTTTGCGAGAATAAGTCTCGTTGATGCAATACCAAGTACGAGCCTGAACATTGTACCGATAAGAATAATAGACGGAAATGCGGCAAGTTCAAGAGGTTTTTGAATGTATAGCGATATCATTAAAAGTACAATACCAAGTGTGATATTTAAGGATATAGAAAAATTTATAATCCAGGTAGGAACTTCTATAAGCAAAATAAGTATCAGCGCAACTACAAAGCCCGCCAATGCAAGTTCGCTTATTGAATTTGAACCTTGTGCTCCTGCCATTAGATTTGTTTAAATGCCTCCTTTATCAAATCGAGTTGTGTACTTATATTTGCGTCTATAATACCGTTTGATGTTTCTATCACAGCAGAACCTTCATCTACCTCTTTATCACCCGTTACAAAGATTTTAGCTTCAAATTGACCGGAAGACAAAAGTTTGGGCACGATTTCTTTTGTATATTCAACATCAGTTGGATTTACCTTAAGTATAATTTTATTTTCGTCTTTGGCAAGACTTTTCAAAGCATCGTGCACTATTGCATCAAGTACACTCTTGTCTGTTTCAACTTCTTTTTTTATTATTTTTTGTGCAACTTTAACAGCAATATCAAGAATATCATCCGATATTTTGTTGTACAAAACATCTTTGTATTCAAAAAATTCGTCTATTGCATCTTTAAGTTCATCAAGAGACTCTTTAGCATCTTCAATACCTTTTTCAAAGCCCTCTTTTGAAGCTTGTTCTTTAATCGTAATTGCTTCCTGCTGGGCTCTTGAAATCATGTTTCTGTCATCTATTCTTCGATAGCCTCTTCTTCTGTCTCCTCTTCTTCTTTCCGCTCTTTGATTAAAATTTATTTCATCAAAATTAAATCCGGCGAAAATATCGGATGTGTCTTCTTTTTCAACAGATTCTGCTACAGTATTTTCAGAATTTAGTGTCTCTTCTTCAGAAGGCGAAGGTGCTGAAGGCGGTTGAAATTCCTGCTTTTCAACTGTCCTTGCTATTCTTTTTTGGCTGTTTCTTTTTATTATCATCCGTAATTTTATCCGTTTTTAACGTGAAAGTTTTTCTTCAATATGGTTGCAGATTATATCCGCAATCCTTGCCGGTATATTAACTTTTTTTGTTTGTTTTCCCGCAGAAGAAACAAATTCTTTTACAAAAATTCTTTCTCTAATCATCATATTAGAAATCTTTGAAATATTCGAATTTTTTACAATTTTATATATTCTGTCGTAAATTCTTCCTTTATTTATTTTTCTTGGCTCAGGAAGGTTTTTCTTAATTTCATTTAGACATTTTGCGACAAGCCCTTTATCCAACTTGTTTTCCAAATCGTCCATAGATGCATAATCTGCTAAAATAGCCGCGTCCTGAGGTGAAAATTTATTTAAAAGCCCCTGTCTTTTGTCCGGAGGCAAATGTTTTAATACAATCGCAAATGTAGCAAGCTTAAGAATTTTACTGTCATTTGACTGCTGGATATAAGCATTACTGTCATTTGACGCAGGGGTGTCAGCTGGATTTTGTTCCTGCATTTGTACTTGTGCCTGAGCTTTTGCCATCTCGTCTATGTTTGAATGAGACAATGCTTCATTCACCTGTTCTTCATTCAAAATACCTTTGCTTTTTAGTTCGTCCAGAGCTTCCGTATATGCTTTTTTGACATGATGTTCAACAACGGCTATCATATCACCTTGTGTCATATTTTTTATAATAGCTGTCTTAGCAATTTCAAATATAGTAAACGCTATTTTTTGCAAAATGCCGTCTCTGAACTGAGGATCAATATTGCTTCTGATTATGTCTATAGATTTGTGAAATGCCCATTCACCAATGAATTGGGTAACAATACTGGCCTGTTCGGCATTGAAATTTAGTGTAGTATCATTCGCAAGGGCCTCACCTGCCATATAACAGAAATTAAACACAATATTGATGATATACTGTTTGTCCGCATCTGCTATATCCGGCGGCAAAGCAGGGCCGACCTGTTCTGAAAGGCTTTTTGCAAATGCTTTATAATCAAATCCTTCTATCGGCAATTTTTCTCCCCTTTTTTATTTTTTGTTAGTACTGTGGATTTTTGAGTTTTTGTTCCTGCAAAAGAGATATTCAATCGTCTTTATACAAAGTGATTTTTTACAAGCTAGCTTTTTTCAATCCAGCTTTTTACGTGTTCTGCAAGATCTTCGTCATCCATATCACTCATTTCATCAGCAAGTTCAGCCAAAGTTGAATTTAATTCCGGCAATGTTTGAGCCTGCTGTTTTTGTTCCAGCATACCCTGAGCAAGCTGGGACTGTCTTTCTATAAGCTCTGCTGCTTTTAAGTTAACATCTCTAAGCTGCTTTTCCTGATCCTGTGATTTTTCATGGAGCATTGCTATTTCCGCCATCTGCCGTTCTTGAGCGGATTTAACTCTGTCTGACAAGAATTTCAAGCCCATTCCAAGACCTATCAAAAGCATTGCAATTGCAATCCACCACGGGTTGCCTGTCGAATCGGGTTTTGGAAGAGATTCCGGTTTATCACCTGCGAGGAAAGGATCAACGGAATCAGAAAAGGCTATTTCTACATTTTCAGCAGTTGCTTTTGGTGATGCGGCTTTTGCAATAAGCTCTTTTAACTCTTCAAGAGTCATATTGGCAGGAATAGAGCTTTCTTCCAAAGTTACAGCAATAGAAATATCTTCTATTGTGCCGGGTTTAACAAGTTCGCTGGTTTGTATTTTCGGCACACCGTATTGAGTTTCTCTGGCTGTTCTTGAATAACTTCTGTTTTGAGCGGAATCAGCATTGTTGGCAGGAAGTCCGTTTGGCAGATATACACTGACCGCACTCAAACCTTTATTGGTATCTCTTGTCTGATCACCCAAACCTTCCGAGAAAGTTTGTTCAGTAAGAGCTGTTTTCTTTGTAGGATCAAAATCTATGGCATCTCTTTGCATAGGAGCCTGTCTCAAATATGTACTTACGGTAACGGCATAGTTTCCTTTTCCGATTAATTTATCAAGCTGAGTTTTTACCTTTGCCTGCATGTACTGGTCATTTTCTTCCAATTTTGCAAGCATATCATCATCGGCTGATGCGATAGAGTCATAAACATTTCCGTTTGTATCGGTTATTGAAATATTTTCTGCTTCAAGGCCGTTTACGGAACCCAAAAGCAAATTTCTGATTGCTTTTACCTTCATGTTATCCAGCTTTTCGCCGCTTGGCATAACAAGCTGCACCGTTGCAGTAATAGGTTTTTGGTCTTGCTCAAACATTACCTGCTCCGGAATTGAAACAAAAACGGATGCATTTTCAATTGGCGGGATTTTTCTGATTAAGCGGGACAGTTCGCCGTTGATTGCACGTGTAAGCCTGATTCGTTTGTCTTCCTTCGTAGATGTAAAATCACCTTTGTCAAATATTTCAAGTCCGATATTTTGATCAACAAGACCGCTTTTTACAATAGCAAGGAGTGCTCTGTCTCGTTGTGTCATTGTATATTTTTGCAAATACAAAACGGATTTTTGACCGTCAGCTCTTCTGTCGACGGTAATACCTTCTCTTGCAAGCAGTGCTTGGATTTCTATAGCTTTTCCGAGATTGTCGGTAGTCAAAAGGTCAAGCGGCTTGTCTATAACCTTTTCTTTAACGGTTTTCGGGGCAGAAGAATTGTTTTGAGATGCGACAACACCCACTGTTATAAACAGTGCCAAAACGACAACAAGTCCTCCTATTATCCCATATAGTAATGGCTTATTTTCTAATATTTTTTGGAAATCCATTTAAAAAATTTTCCTGCCTCGCTATTAAGATTATACTATCAATTACGGTATAAGTTAACTCCTGCTTTCGGTTTCAAAGAAATTTTCATACATTTGGAGGAGTTTTTGAAAAATATTTAAATACACTAAAAGTACGAATTTTAATTTTAAAACTTTCAATTTTAATGTAATTTAAAAATTTCCGTTTAAAAAATTAATGATTTTTTATACAAAGTCATGTTTTTATTCAAAAAATATTACGTATCTGTAAGAATTAACGCAAAATCATTTGTATTAAAAATATGTTTATGCTAACTTCAACATACATGTGAATTAACTGTAAAGGAGCAGAAAATTGAGAAAATACGAATTACTCACTATCATTAAGCCCAATATGGATACTGAAGAAGCTGATAAAGTTGTTTCTAAAATAGAAGAAACAGTAAAATCACTCGGCGGAAGCGTTACTTCTACAGACAAAATGGGAAGAAAAAAACTTGCACACGACATTCAAAATTTCAGAGACGGTCATTATGTAGCTCAAAGAATAGAACTTGCACCTGACAAAGTTGCAGAATTTAAAAGACAATTGAGCTTGAATGACAACATTCTCAGAATTATGTTTATGGAAGAATCAAAAGTAGGTGCATAAAAACATCAAAATTGCACAATTTTTGATTGAATTTATAAATACAATCGAATGAAAAAGCAAGAATAAATTAACAGGAGAAAAAATGAGTTTAGCAAAAGCAGTAATTTCAGGAACAGTATACAGATCACCGGAAAAACGGTTTACATCTAATAATGTACCTATTTCTGCATTCGCTATAAATATTTCTGACAATGAAGAATCTCTTGTAAGAGTAGTTGCCAAAGGTAATTTGGCTACTATGGCAGAAGAAAATATCGCAAAAGGCGACAGGATTGTTGTTGAAGGCAGACTTCAAAACAATGTAGTAAAAAATGAAGACGGTTCTGAAAAGAAGATTGTTGAAATAGACGCATATACATTTGAAAAACTTGCGGGAAGTTCAACTGCATCTTCTGCAAAATCACCGGATTCAATAGTCCAATTCGGACAGGACGATTTTTCGGATGACCTGATAGGAGAGGATGAAATTCCTTTCTAAACACAGGGACGTTCGGGCGCAAAAGCCAGAGGGTTTTGCAGCAAATGTTTTAATTAAGTTATAACACTGCAAAATCCAAGATACCAAACAGTTTATTAAACAGAAAAGGAAAAAACAAATGGCAAGACCACAAATCGAAAAAAACAAAAGAAAAAGCTGCAATTTTTGTGCTGACAAAGTAGAAGTTATTGACTACAAAGATGCTCAAAAAATCAGAAGATACTTAACAGAAGCAGGAAAAATTCTCCCGAGAAGAATTACAGGCACTTGTGCAGAACATCAAAGAATGCTGGCAAGAGCAGTAAAAAAAGCAAGAGAAGCTGCTTTGATTAATTACGTTTACGACTAATTGATTAATTTGTTGATAAAAAAGACCTCTATTAAGAGGTCTTTTTTATTACTTAATCTGGTTTCACAGCTGCAGCTTTGAGCATCCAACCTCCCATAATTGTTGTGCTTAGGTATTATTAAATTAACGCTTCAATAAACTAATTCATACACGTAGTTTTTACTTCCTATCACTAATTTTCTTAAACAACTTAGTACAAGTGTTTAATATTATTTGCCTGAGCGATGAATAGATTCTTTTATTTGAAAAAATAATATAATTTTATGAAAAAATTGAAGATTATATTATTTTTGTTATTTTTTATATTCTTGAGACAACCTGTATATTCGGCAACCATTGATATAAATACATTTTATTCTCTTTTAAATTCAATACTAAGAAACGGTGATGTTTATAATCTGACAAACAATTTGGATTCAGATGAAAGTATAGGGACACATTTTTATAATTACAACATAAATTTTGACGGCAACAGCTACTCCATAGACGGAAAGAATATGTATGGCGGATTTATATTAAGCCGTGACAATAAGTTTAATGAAATAGCAATCAGAAATTGTCAAGGCCAGCTGTATCAAGGTTCAAACTTTGCAGGTGCAATTTTTAACAGCGGGGGAGACACCGATATTATATCTTCCGATTTCAGAGGAAATTTCGTAAATCCTGGTATACAAAACTTCGGTGTGGCAGGTGCTGTTTACAATTTGTACGGCGGCTCTATGACAGTTGAAAATTCAAATTTTGAAAACAACTATACAATAGGTGCAGGCTCATACGGCGGTGCAATAGCAAACGGGTACAATGACAACGGTACGGCCCAAATGAATGTTTCAAATACCAATTTCAAAAATAATTATTCTTCCGGCGGTGTTTTTGCACAAGGAGGAGCAATGTACAACAACGGGAATGTAACCGTAAATTCTTCTACATTTGACGGAAACCACGTAGATGCAATTGAAGAAGACCGAAACCAGCCTTTTATTTACGGAGGAGCTGTAGCAAACAATGAAGAAATGACCATTGAAAACAGCAGTTTTAATAATAATTATGCCAGCGGAACCGATACATCGGCAGCTTTTGGCGGAGCAATTTACAACAACAAAAATTTAACAATAACAAATTCAAGTTTTGACGGAAACAACATTGAATCAACAGGATACGGATACGGAGGTGCGATTTACAACAACACTTCCGCACAAATTACAATTTCTGATTCCGTTCTTCAAAACAACAGACTTTCATCTTCTTTAACCGACGGTGAAGGAGGTGCCTTGTATAATGCCGGGACTATAACACTAAACAACACTGTTTTAAAAAACAATTATGATAGAAACGGCCGATTAAATGACATATATAATACATCTACGGGTGTAATAAATTTTTCCGGCCAAAGTAACAATGTTTTAAGCGGCATAGAAGGTTCCGGAACAATAAATAAAAATGAAAACGGAACACTAAATCTCGGGGGGATAAATTCTTCATTCAATGGAACTTTTAACTTAAATCAGGGAACATTAAATCTTTTGAAAGATACAAGCTATTTCAACGCACAAAACACTTCTTTCGGCAACGATACCACTTTTAATATGGCAAATAATGATATAAACGACATTAATTTCGGCAATCTTTCTCTTGCCGGGAATACAAATATATTTGCGGATGTAGACTTTAACAGCAATACAATGGATAAAATAAATGCAAACTCAATCACCGGCAGCGGATTTTTATCAGTTTCCGGCTTAAACCTTGAAGGGACACCGCAAAGTGCCTCGATATCTATTCCTTTTGCCGATAATATGCTTAAAGACTACGTAAAATACACACCCTCAACTATAGAAACGCCTATTTACGATTACAGAATAAGCTACAATGCGTCAAACGGAAATTTTGATTTTACAAGACAGGGCTTTGGAAGTGCAGTGCTTGTTTCTGAAGTTGCGACACAAATTGCAGGTTACTTGACACAAATTGACACTTATCGAAATATTTTTTCGAACCTCGATATGGTAATGCTGACACCGCCTGAAGTAAAAACAAAATTTTCCCTGCAAAACAAAACCGCTGCAAACGGGGCTTTTGCTTATTCTCCAGTTGTCATGCCTGAACAAAGGCCGGGAATATGGTTTAAGCCTTATTCAACTTTCGAATCAATAGGATTGAAAAACGGCCCGAGAGTTTCAAATGTATCTTACGGAAGTATTGTAGGTGTAGAAAGCGGTTTAAAAAAACTAAAAAAAGACTGGTACACAATTTACGGAGCATATGCATCATACAACGGCTCACATCAGGCCTATGAAGGCAACGGTATTTATAACAACGGAGGATTAGTCGGTGTTGATGCGGTATTTTACAAGGGTAATTTTTTCACCGCTTGGACAGCCAATGTCGGTGCAATTTCTTCAGAGGCAAATACAAAATTCGGCCGTGAAAACTTTGCGATGTTAAACACCGGTATTGCACAGATGACAGGCTATAACATTGAAACATTTGAGAAAAAATTTATTATTCAACCCGGTATAATCACATCTTATTCTTTTGTAAATACGTTTGATTACAAAACAAAATCAAATGTAAACATAAACACAAGACCTCTTAACGCATTACAAATAGAGCCTAGAATCAAATTTATAGGAAATTTTAAAGATTTTGTACAGCCTTATGTAACAGTTTCAGTGGTATGGAATATTATTGACAGTGCAAAGTTTAAAGCAAACGACATATATCTTCCAAACTTAGCGGTAAAACCTTTTGTGCAATACGGTGCTGGAATACAAAAAAGATGGGGCGACAGATTTACGGGATTTTTTGAAACCCTGATTAGAAACGGAGGAAGAAACGGTGTTGCCTTACAGTTTGGCTTGAGGTGGAGTATTTAAACTAATCTATTTCACTCACAAGGCACATCCAATTCTTTTAATATTTTTTTGAAACATGCAAGAGTTTCGCAATTGTTTTTTAGTTCAATATATTTGACTCCCAGTGCTTGCAATTGACTTTTGTTTTGCTCGCTTAGTGTATCTGCAATAAAAATCTTTGAATCTCTGGCTATTACAGCATCTGCACTTTCCGGATTGCCCTTACCCATCAATTTTACTTCCACTTTATAAATATCACCGCTTTGGCCGATTAATTTATAGTCAACTTCTCTGTCATAATCAAGCTTACCGTCTTTTTTAAAGATTTTGTTATCAATATTTTTTGAAGGAACACGGCATAGTCTGCACAACTCATCAACCAAAGGTTTTTCAACCTTTTTACCTATTGAACTCCAGGCTCCTCCTCTGATTGCAAGTTTTTTTGTCGCCAAAGCGTTTATCACAAGAAGGCTTTCTGTCAGTGAGAGTTCAACGGTTATGCCTTTATAAGAAATTTTCAGGCATATATCCAAATTTTCCGTTTCTTCTTTTTTTAATTCATCAACAATTTCTGTCAGATATTCCAGATTTGCGTTTGCAACATCCAGCAGGATTTTTTTGTTGGCGGAACCGTAGATATTGCAGACAGTTTTTTTGTTTACGCCGGCCAAAATAGCTCTTTCTGCCGCATCAAGTTCTTTATTATTGATAAAATTCTTTTTGTACCAATCAATATTAATCTCTGTTGTATTCATTTTTGCTTCAACAATTTTTTTAAAAAAGCTTACGGCAAAATCCAAAAATGCAACATTTATGGCATTTACAATTTCTTCTCTGTAGTCTTCACCCTTGATTAATTTTTCCACCGTTTTTTTTATAACAGTTTTTTCAAATGTTACCATACAAACCTTTCTCTATCAGTTTTATATACTCAGGGTTTATTTCACACAAAACGGGAATTCTGTTCATTCTTAGTGCTGTTCGTCCCAATGTTCCGCTTCCTGCAAACGGATCTAAAACAACATCTTTTTCAAAAGAGTAATATTTTAAAACCTTTTCGCACAACTCTTCCGGAAATACAGCCGGGTGGTTTTTATCACTTTTGGGTGTTATACACCAGCAATTGCTTGTATCAAAATCGCCGGAATCTTCTTTTACAAAGTTGTACTTTGCAATATTTTTGTCAAGCAAAAAGTCTGCTTGTTTTCGATAAACCATAATGCTTTCCGTAATACAGTTCGGTTTGTATGACAAAGGTTTTCTTGTCTGTTGATAACCGCCTACTCTGTTAGGCACGGTCGATTCGGGTTTTATCCAGACAATTTCATCGATAAAATAAAAACCTGTTTCCGTCAATATTCTGTGAAAATCAAAATGTATGGGATACCTTATACTCTCAAACTCTCTGCCCGGACGTTTTGTAATAACAGGTGAGACATTTATTATTATAAAACGTCCGTCTTCCAAGACTCTGTTGCATTCTTTCAGAATTTCTTTCATTTGCGACAAATAGTCTTTGTATGATTTGTAATTTGTGTACATTCTGGCATTGTAATACGGAGGCGAAGTAAAAATCATATTTACACTGCCTGCTTCCAGTTTTTTTAGTTCAATTTTGGAATCACCTTTTAATATTAACGGCGATTGTATTTTGTTTTTAGTTTTGTTTGCTTGCTGATTTTTCGAAGAATGTTTATATTCATAAAATCTTTTCATTTTATAAATTATTTCGTTGTCATAATATTTTTCAACTTCAGTTTTTAAAGTTGAAAAATTATCATCAAATCGGTAATTATACAGCAATGTCCTGTACATTTGATAGACCAAATCCATACAGCCGCAGTCAAAAACATGTGTTTTAATAAAATTGAACACACTTTTTTTATCGGTTTGTCTTCCGATAGAAGAAACCACTTCTCTTTTTATATCTATATCAGTTATAGAATCGTAAAGTTCAAACAACTTGCTGAGATTTTCAGCACTTTTTTCTTTTCCGAGCCGTTTAACTTCCAGCAAACTTATCATTCATATCTCCCTGCTACTAAGATTATCATAAATTTTATTTCTTGTAAAAATCTTAAATAGCCAAGCAAAGCCTTTTACGCTATAATTTCTGACAGATGTGATAATATATCGATATCGTCCGAATGTCACTGACAGCTTAGTTTTTAACTTTTTTATAAACCGGAGTTTGATAGTTATGAAACAAAAAAATATCGCCAAAATAATTTTTTTAGGACTGTTTATATTCGCTTTTTTTGTGATGTTTACAAATATTTGTAATGCCGAAATTACCGATAAAGTTACGGCAAAAAGATTACTTGAAACTCATTCTCTGGTTGTTGTAAAAGACGGCAAAACATCCGTATATGACGGCAGAGGAATAAAACCGGTTGTTGATTACCTTTCAAAAGATAATTTTAAAGGTGCTTTTGTCGCCGATAAAATAATAGGCAAAGCTTCAGCATTGCTTCTTGTGTACGGAAAAGTGCAAGAAGTTTATACACCGACAATCTCAAAACCGGCAGCGAAAGTTTTTGAAGACAACAATATAAATTACAGTGCCGACAAAATCGTTGACAACATAATTAACCGCACAGGCACCGACCTCTGCCCTATGGAAAAGAAAGTCCAAAATATCGACAATCCTAAAAAAGCCTACAAACTTTTTTCTGAACTTTTAGGAAAAAATTAAGCCATATAATTTAATTTTTCGGCTTTGGCTTTTATTGCTTCAGCTTCAGATGCAACTTTATAGTCCTGTGACGACGGATCGGAAGGTGCAAGTGCAGCTTTGATTACTTGTTTTGCGTGGTCGATAGTTTTTTTCGGATTTTTCTTATCTAAAATAGGCATTTGAATAGGCACATGGCCAGATACAGGGATTCCGTTTGAATCTTTTTGAACAGAAATAGAACCTGCAAAAGAGCCGCCGGCTATTTTGTGTGCCATTTCGTGATTATAAATGTGATTGTATCTTTCTTGTATCAAATCATTTCTCTGCTTTTGATAATCCTTAAGCGGTGTAGAAAATGAATTTGAAAAGCTTTTTATAAACACAATAATTACACCTGCCCCTTCAACACTTTACCTTTCTACCATTATTTTACTACATTTATAGCATGTTGTAAAGTGCACAAGCCAACATAGCCCGTATTTTTTAGGGTTTTAGGTTATTAAATAGTTTTTTACAATTTATAAATTTTTATGTTTTTCTATTATTTGGTTTGCAAGAACGTCTATTTTTGCATAATCTTCGTCTCTTGGCTGTCCTTTGATTACAACATAATCAAGTTTTTCAGGTTTGATTATAGTAAACATTTTTTCAATTGTTCCCTCAAGGTTTCCGCCCCATCCGAAAGAACCGACAATTGAATAATATCTCAGTTTCGGACGCAAAGCATTAACAAGGTATGCAGCCGTAACCGCTGCCGGGTGCGGCCCGGCCAGAACCATAGAAGAGCCGATTACAACAGTTGCACAATCAACAAGTTCCATTGACAGTTCGCCTTCATCACAGTGAACAAGATCAAACAGTTTTACCTTTATATCTGCATGTTCGAGTTTTTGTGCCAATCTTTCAACCATCATTTTTGTACTTTCGTACATGGAAACATACGGTATAACGACTTTGTTTTCCACTCTGTCGGAAGTCCAGTCTTCGTATAAATTTAAAATCCACTGCGGCTTGTCATATACAGGGCCGTGACTCGGGAGAATAATCTCCACATCCATTTGTTTAACTTTTTCTGTATATTTTTTTGCAAAATTTCTAAACGGCATTATGATTTCCGCATAGTATCTTTTTGCCGCTTCAACAAGTCCGTCTGTATAATCGGCAAAGAGTTCATGTTTTGTGTAATGTGAACCCAAGAAATCGCAAGTAAAAAGCATTTTGTCTTCTTTCAGGTAAGAAAACATTGTGTCAGGCCAGTGTACAAAAGGTGCAAGAATAAATTGGAACGTCTTGTCTCCGAGAGAAAGTTCATCTCCGTCATTTATCACAATGAACTTGTCTTCGTCAACGTGAAGCATATTCATTACATTTTCTTTTACTTTTGCATTTGTAACAACTTTTGCGTCCGGAAACATTTCCAAAAGCATCGGAATACCGCCTGAATGGTCCTGTTCAGCGTGGTTTGAAATAATATAATCCACATGAGTTATATTATTTTCCTGTAGTCTTTGCTTGTATTCTTCGAGTTTTTTGGGATAATCCGTATCAACAATAGCTGTTTTTTCACTTCCTTTAACAAGGTATGAATTGTAAGTTGTACCTTGAGGAAGAGGTACTAGCTGGTCAAAAAGTTTTCTGTTTGCGTCTTTTGATCCAATGTAGAATACGTTATTTTTTATCGGTCTTATTTTTAAATCCATAGTAGCTGTCTCCTTAAAATCAAGGGGATCTACTGCCAAAAACCCTTACAAATATCAATTTTCGAAACGGTCAAGCCTTTGTAAAATTATCTTTTCCGACATTACAAACAGGACAAGTCCAATCCGCAGGTAAATCTTGAAAGCTAATGTCATCATGTTCGGCCGGATCATATTCGTATCCACATACCAGGCAAACATAAATATCTTTGTCCATCTTTTGCTCCTCGTTGTTTTACCTGAGCAGTATAAGTTATTATCCAATAAAAATAAATTGCCGTACAGTCTAAATTAAATATTGTAAAATTTTACATTGTGCGGTTGAGAAAATAAGATTATTGCAGAAGAGCTTTTTTAGCCTGCTTCCATAACATGTCGTATTCCTCAAAAGAGTAGTCTTCAAGAGGTTTTGTTGCAAGTTCTTCCATTTTTCTGAAACGAGCCATAAACTTTCTGTTTGCTTTCAAAAGAGCCTGTTCGGCATCGATTTTGTTCCATCTTGCGAGATTTACTGCGGCAAAAAGCAAATCTCCGAGTTCTTCTTCTGCGTTTTCTTTATCATTTTTTGAAACAGCTTCTTTAAACTCTTTTATTTCCGAATTAAAACACTCCCACAACGATTCTTCATTCGGCCATTCAAACCCTTTTTTCACAGCATTTTTACTGATTTTTTGAGCACTCATCAATGCGGATTGAGCTTTGGATATACCATCCATTGCAGACTTTCTGTGTTTTTTCTCTTCAGCTTTTAGTTTTTCCCAGTTGTCGAGAATATCTTTTGTTCCGTTTACTTTTGTATTGCCAAACACATGAGGGTGTCTGTGTACAAGTTTGTCAGAAATTCCTTTTGCAACATCTTCAATAGTAAATTCATTTGCTTCTTTTGCTATTTGAGAGTGCAGTACAACCTGCAAAAGGACATCACCCAGTTCTTCTTTCAGATGTTCACAATCACCGTCTTCTATCGCATCAACCGCCTCATATGCTTCTTCTATCATATTCTTTTTGAGTGAATAATGCGTTTGTGCTTTATCCCAATCACATCCGTTTTCACCTCTGAGCGTTGATAAAATATCGATAAGTCTTTCCAATTGAGGATAGTTCATTTTGTTTTCCTTAAAATTATCTGACCATTTGATCAACAGTCATAATCAGTATACCCTGCCCGCCAAGAGCTTTTAGTTTTTCCACACTGTCAAATACTTTGTCTGCATCTACAACAACGTGTATTACCACATTGTTTTCATCACCCATCATAGACATAACAGTAGGTGCAGTAAAACCGGGAAGAAATTTTTTTATTTCTTCCAGTTTATTTTTGGGCACATTCGCCATTAAATATTTTTTTTCACGAGCCTCAAGTACCGATTTTATTGCAACAAGAAGAGTCTCCGCTTTTTTTTGAAGATAAGAATCAAGACCTTTTCTTGCAATAATTATTGCACTTGAAGAAAGAATTTTTTCTATGATTTTAAGTTTATTTGATTTTAATGTTGAACCGGAGGATGTAATGTCTACAACAACATCAGACAACCCGAGTCTCGGGGTGATTTCGGTTGCACCGGAAACTTCGATAATTTTAGGTTTTTTACCCGCTTTTTCAAGATATTCTCTTGCTATGTTAGGAAAAGAAGTTGCAACATTTATCCGTTCCGGCAAATCAGATACGCAGTCATAGGGGTCTTCTTCTTTCACGGCGACAACCATTTCACAGTTCCCAAAATCTAAATCCATCAGTTTTTCGACGTCTGCATCAAGTTCCGTAACTATATCAAATCCCGTGAAACCTATATCAGCAACTCCCGCTTCCAAAAAACGAGGTATATCAGCCGTCCTAACAAAAATAAGTCTGTGTTTGCCGTCTTTTGTCGTAACCTGGAGGTTTCTTTCGTCTTTTGAAGGAAAGTTTAATCCGGCATTGTTTAAAAGTTCGTATATTTTTTCAGACATACGACCTTTGTTCGGAATAGCAATTTTTAAAGGAGTTTCTGTTTTTTGAATTTCTTGCATTGTATTTTACCTATCCTGTTTTTTTAAAAATTCCGGAATCTGACAAGCATCGATTGTTCCCGACACTATTTTCCATTCAGGCATTGCTTCTTGCAGTTCTTCTCGCATGTGAGACAAAAGACCCGGAATAATTATTGTTCGTGTTTTTACTTTGTTTAGTAAATCATAATTTTTTACGGATTTTGCAACAAGCTCCGCCGTAAACTTGTCTGCCGACCAAGCTGTGAGAACGCTCATTCCGTCAGAAGGCGTGACGACCAGATATGAACCGAACGGAAGCGACTCCAATTCTCCTGCCACCGCAAAATACGTAAGTGCAAAATTTGTTGTTAAAAGTATCGGTGAATTTTCGTCCGGCTCGTTAAATTCATAAACTTTTGCTTCCACCTGCAAAGGTTTTTGAGGATTTGTATAAATGCTCTGTCTCAAAGTAAGCAGTGTTGACAAAAGAGCCTTGTTCTCACCTTGTTTTTTGCTTAAAACAATTATATTTGCATAACGGCAAATATAAAAAGCACCTGCCGCACAAGCTTCCAATACAGAAAGTTTTTCCGGTATCTTAACCAAAACCGGAAAAGTCAAAGGTTCAAATCTTTTCAAAACAGCAGCTCTTCTTATGTAAGTCAATTGCTCAACAGTTTGTTGTATTGCTGTGTCCTGTAATTCAAGTTCCAGTATGAGTTTTTTCCCGCACTGTTTCAATGCCGATTCGGCTTTTTGGATTAAATCTTCTATATCAGAACCTTTTACAATTTTATAATTTTCTGTTTCATGAAAAATCAATGCCAATCCTGCTTTTTTAACTTTTTCAACCGCCGCTTGATAATTTTCTGTTTTTTCGTTACCTGTTAAATATATTGCATCAACTTTAAAAATTTCACCTATTCTTTCAACCTGGTAAGAGGCAAGTTCGGCTAATATTTTGTCAAAATTTTTGTCATCACAATCAAGTTCAACAGCCAAAACAGTTTTGTTGACAAAAGTTTTGTCATGCCTGAACATAACAGTTTCACCGCCTGTTACAACACTTTCAGACAGTTTGATTTCATGCTGTTGAATTTTAGATGATTCAAAAAATTTTTCACTCAATTCTTGCGGAACATAAGGACATTTTTCTATATCCGTTTCTTTTTTTGCAAGTTTCAAAGCAAATGCCATACAAGTAGGAAATCCGCATTTTTTGCAGTTTGATTCAGGGAGTTTTTTTGCACCGGGCAGATATTTAAATATTTGAAGTCCCGTAAGTTCCATTATATCAGCCCTTTCAATGTATCAATACTTTTTTTATTCCACAACACAACTATATCAGCACCTGCACTAATCATTGCCGACGCACCTGCAATTTCCCACATGGCTGTTCTTTCTTCAAAATTTCCCCATTGATTTGAAAATGTATCCGACTTGGCTTCTTTTGCTCTGTAGGATTCCTCCCCGATAAAAGCGATAATGGGCATATTTAGCATATTGTCATTGTCAAACGCAGCTTGTCGGATTTTTTCAATAATACTGTATCCGTAATCCAATCCGTAACCCAAACCTCCCATATCCGGATCAATCAAAATCCTGTCCGGACTGAGTCCTTTGTCAATGGTAAGAACATTCAGCTCTTTTGCAAGATTGATATCAATCGGTGTTCTCAAAACCAGTATATGATTGTTTTTTATTACGGAAGGAACAATATCTTCAAAAGTATCCTCTTCAGCAAAAGCAATGATTGTCTCTTCTTTTGCGTTTTCTGCAAGGAGAGGTATCAGCAATCTGTCGATTTCACTTCTGTTTGCACCACGCAAAATCAAAGGCTTTTTTACGAGAGAATACAACCCGGTTTTTGATACCAAAAACTCTTTTATGTCCATAAGTTTTTGTTCAAGATTTTCTTCCGAAATATCAAATTTTATTGAAATTATATCAGCATTGTTTTCTTTTTGAATTTCAGCACAAAAATCAGGTGACGAATACAAAAATTCCAATGCAAATACAGGTTTTTCCGTATTATTATTCTCTTTCATAAACGGTAATGCCGACGCACCGCCGATTTTCAACCCCGAAAAATCGATTTGTCTTATTTTTTCAGCATAATTAAAAGATAGGTCTGATTGTTTCATAGACCTATCTTAAAAAGTACATATATGAATGTCAAATTATCCTAAAAATATTTCTGAAAAAGGTGCACCAGAATTGAATAATTTAATCATATCCTGTTGAGCTTTTTTGTTTTGTGCATAAATTTCAGAAGATATTTTTGTGTTTATTTCAGAAATCAACATTCTCAGTTTATCATTGTTTGAATATTCAAAACCACTGTGAGAAACTTTAAAAGAATGACCTACAGGATCTTCTTTCATGTATTGATTTATAAGTTTTCTTTCCACACGGGCAGCGTCTCTGAGTTTTTTAGGAACCTGTTGTATAATAGTCTCTGCCGCAAGCCTGTTTATTGCCATTTTGTCTCCTTTGTACAAAACTTGTGATATTATGTTTTTTTAAAAAACAAAGAAAATATTATTTTGTTATTTTTTATTTTTATTGTTTACACTAATTAACATAATTGCAATAAGCTAATATGCTATATATGCTCTCCAACAACTTATCGCCGAAGACAAACTCAAAATAATTAAAACGGCTGCGACAGATAAAACTCTACTTTATAAGTGATTTACCGGTCATTTCAGCAGGCTGTTTGATACCGAGTATTTGAAGAACAGTTGGTGCAACATCACAAAGTGCACCTGTTTCTTTCAACTCTGCATTTCCTCCGTTTATAAGAATAAACGGAACGGGATTTGTTGTGTGTGCAGTAAACGGTGCATGCGTTTTTGGGTCTTCCATACACTCTGCATTTCCGTGATCTGCTGTCAAAAGCATTGTTACTCCGTTTTGAATAGCTTTGTCAGCAATTTTTCCGACACAAGTATCTACTGTTTCGATTGCCTTCACAGCAGCATCAAACACGCCTGTATGCCCTACCATATCCGGATTTGCAAAATTCACAAGAATAAATTGATATTCAGGATTGTCCAAAGCATCAAGTACATTCTTGCAAACAGCCGGAGCACTCATTTCCGGCTGCAAGTCGTATGTTGCAACTTTCGGAGATGCTACAAGTGCTCTTGTTTCGTATTTACCTTCTTTTTCTTCACCGCCGTTAAAGAAAAATGTGATATGAGCATACTTTTCAGTTTCAGCTGTTCTAAATTGTTTTATTCCGTTTTCATCAAGTACATCACCAAGAATATTCGTCAACTTTTCCGGAGGAAATGCTATTGTCAGCGGGAATGTCTCATCATACTGCGTAAAACATACATAGAAAAGATTTTTTCTGACAGCTTTTCTTGAAAATCCGTCAAAGTTTTCAAACGTCATTGCTCTTGTGATTTCTCTTGCTCTGTCAGGTCTGTAGTTGAAAAAGATAACCGCATCATTGTCTTTTATACGAGAATCAGCATCAGGGTTTGTGATTGTCGGTTCAACAAATTCATCGGTAATTTCTTTTTCGTAAGAAGCTTTAATAGCTTCGTCTGAATTTGCAGCGTGTTCTCCTTCGCCAAATAAAAGAGCATTGTAAGCTTTTTCAACCCTATCCCATCTGTTGTCTCTGTCCATTGCCCAGTATCTGCCTGAAATTGTGGCAATCTGAGGCAGGTTATATTTTTTCAATTCATCTTCAAGCTCGGCAAGGAAGTTGATTGCACTTTTTGGAGGTGTATCTCTGCCATCCAGGAAGGCATGAACATAAACTCTTTTTAGTCCGTTTTGTGCTGCCATTTTTATGAGAGCTTTCAAATGGTCAAAAGAACTGTGAACACCGCCAGTTGAAACAAGTCCGTACAAATGCAGTGCGGAATCATTCTTTTTGACATGTTCAATAGCAGCCTTCAGTGCAGCATTTTCAAAGAAAGAGCCTTCTCTTATTGCTTTATTAATCCTTGTCAAATCCTGATAAACTATTCTTCCTGCACCAAGATTCAAGTGACCGACTTCAGAGTTTCCCATTTGTCCGTCAGGAAGTCCGACATACTCGCCTGAGGCATTTATTTGAGTATATTTTTGTTCTGATTTAAGTCTGTCAAAATTCGGTGTGTTTGCTGTTTTTATAGCATTTTTCGGACTGTCTGTGCTAAGTCCCCAGCCGTCCATAATACACAGCAAAACTCTTTTTTTATTATCTGTCATAGTATATTCTCCTCAATTTGTATCTTCTGTCAAAATTATATAATAAAAAAACAGGAGCTTTAATAAGTCTCCTGTTTTTCTTTTAAGTTTATTTTTTAAACTCTGTTATTCAAGAATCATGCCGTTTGTAAGGTCAATTCTCAAAGGTTTGCTCAATTTGAGATTTAGGATATCTCCTTCTTTTACAACAACTCTGTGTCCTTTAAAGATTTTGAGATAGAGAGTTTTCCAGAAACCTTCGAGTCTGTTGCCGCCCATAGCATCACCGCAAAGAGCTGCCACTTGGTTTCTGTCTGTTGTAATAGTTTGTGTTTGCATTTCAACAACACCGTTTCTAATAAACAATCTTCCGATTTTTACATTTGAAATTTTGCCGTTCAATGCATCATTTTCAACAAGCAAAAGATATTTTTCTTTTGTTACCAAGTTTTTAGGTAATTTAGAAAGGAACTGTTCTCCGACTTTTGATTTTTGGCTTGTAATTTCTTTGTTCAAAACCATGATAGGGATAACCGTTCCTGCCGGGATAGTAGCAATATAGCCGTCTACTGTTGTATTTTGAATAACAATACCGTCAGCAAGTCTCGGACTCATTGCTTCTTTTAGTTTTTGATTCGGGTTAAGTTTTGCCTGTTCAAGCATTTTTACAAGAAATGCTGCCAATTCAGCTCTTGTAGCAGGTCTTTCTGCGTTGATGTAATTTTCTTCACCCGGTGCTTTTACAACCATACCGAGTATTTCTGCCTTACCCGCAGCAATAATCAGCCAATCGGGAATTTCTTTGTAGTCAGAGTAACTGTTTTCAAGAATTTCTACAGCTTTTTGGTTTGAAATTGTTTCTGTTGTCAAAGCATTAACTGTTGTAGAAATCACATGACCTCTTGAAACAGTACCGTATGGGTCAAAATGTCCGTCAGGATAACCTTTGAGAAGGTCAAACATAACAGCTCTTTGAACCATTCCGTAGAACCAATCTTTTTCACTTACATCAGTAAATTTTACGGGATTTACAATTTCTGCATTTTGCTGTTCAAATGCTTTGACTACCATTGTTGCAAATTCTGCTCTTGTTACTTCCTGATCAGGACGATAATTTCCGTCAGGGTAGCCTACAACAACATTGAAATCCGTTAAAATTTGAATCTGTTTGTAAGCCCAATGACTTTCCGGAAGGTCAAGATAATCTTTTGCAAATGAAGTCAATGATGTAAACCCGAGAAATGCCATAAGAACAAGAGTCTTTAGCAAAAATTTTTTCATAAAACTTCTCCTTTGAATTATTAAACACCTTATGATTAATACATAGATGATAGCAGTAATTTGTATATAACACAACAAAAAATAATAAAAATGTTACGCTTTAGATTCTTCTTTTTCTGTCAATATTCTATAGGCCTGAGAGTTTATTTCTCCTCCGACAAGAAATATCAAAGAAGTGTAATAGAGCCACACCATAAGCATGACAAAAGCTCCTATCGAACCGTAAACTCTGTTGTATGTATGAAGGTTATTTATGTATATAGAAAAACACCATGAACCAAACATCCAGCAGAAACAGAAAAATAAAGTACCCGGCAGAGCACTTTTGCTCTTGATTTTTTCGGAACCTTCAGATGCCGGCAGAAGAAAATAATTTAAATAAGCCATAATATAAAGAGCAACAAAAGAAACAAACCATCTTCCTATCAACAGAAAATTAATAAAAAGAGACGACAAGTTTACAAAGTTTAAAACAAACTGCAAAATCACTTTTCCGAATATTATCAGATTTATTGTAATAAACATAACAAAAACATTTACAAACACCATTAAAACAGAAAGTGTTCTTGTTGTAACAAGGCTTCTGTGTTCATCAATGCCCAAAGCTCTGTTCAATCCTTTTATGATACAAAAAATTGCATTTGAGGAAAGAAATATTGTTATAAAAAAACCAAACACAGCGACAAGTCCGCCATGCTGGAATATCATAACTTCATTTAACACATTTTTTATCAAATTTACAGAATCTGTCGGTGCAACAGAATCAAGAAAATAAATAACCGGCATAAAAAGCGATTTTTTCCCAAGAAGGCTGAAAAACGACATCATAAAAAGCATAAAAGGGAATATTCCTATTGCAAACCAAAAACCCATTTCGGCAGCCATTCCTAGAAAATCGTCTATTATTATTCGATTGACGAGATTAATCAAATATTTCTTTGTACCTTCGAGTATACTCATTACAATACCTTTTTTACTTCATCAATCAATTTTTCACACGCAATATTAATAGGCTTTCTTATTGTACACCCCGCAGCAAAAGTATGACCGCCTCCGCCAAATACTGAAGCAACTTTGCTGACATCTGCGGTTTTGCTTCTGAGACTTACTTTGGTGGTATTTTCATCAACTTCTTTCAACACAAAAGAAATTTCCGTTGTGTTAATTTGTCTCAATGCTTCAACGATACCTTCCGTATGGTCATTTTGTGCACCGAATTTTTCCATATCGCTGTTTTTTATACAGACATATGCAATTTTGTTGTCTTCCAAAAATTTTGCATTGATAATACTGTTTGCCTGCAAAAGCACCATCGGTTTGGGTTTTGACTCATAACAGCACCTTGCGACGTAAGAAGCATCAGCACCGTATTCAATAAGTTTAGCGGCCTTTTTCAGTGTATCCGATTTTGTATTTTCAAATCTGAAACACCCCGTATCGGTCAAAATAGCTGTATATAAAGATATGGCCGTATCTTTATCCGGTATTAAAGAAAGTTCTTCCAAAATATCCAGCAAGACTTCTCCTGCACAGGAAGCATCAGCTTGTACAAAGTTTATATCACCGTAGTTGTTATTCGTTTTGTGATGGTCAATATTTATTTTAACTTTTGCATTTTCAAATAGCGGCAAAGCCGAAGCCATTCTGTCTTTTGCCGCTATATCCACAGCAATTGCAACATCAAAAACCTGTTTTAAATCAAGTTCTTCAGGCTTTTTTACGTTTTGAATAAAAGGTAAAAAATGATAAATATCAGGGATTTTGCCCACTGTAACCATCAATGCTTCTTTTTTAAAACTGTTTTTTAATACCTGATACAGTGCACACATACTGCCCAATGTGTCTCCGTCCGGATTGACATGTGAAAATATCACTATAGAGCTTGCTTTTTCTATCGTTTCTTTAAATGATTTTAAATCCATAAAGATATTATAGTATAAAATTATATTTATAAATGAAAACAAAGGAAAAGCCTCAATGGAAGCAATTTTTCACGGATTTTTAACAATTTTAAACCTGTTTTTGATAGTTGGCTGCTGTGTTGTATTTACAAATGCAGTGGAACATCTCGGAAAAATATACAACCTCAATGAAGGTGCGGTAGGAAGTATCCTGGCCGCTGTCGGAACGGCACTGCCCGAGACAATTGTTCCTCTCGTTGCTATAATAGGGGCTTATTTTGCTCATACAGATGTAAATGTGGGAAAAGAAATCGGAATAGGTGCAATTTTGGGTGCACCGTTTTTGCTTTCAACATTGGCTATGTTTGTGACGGGTTTGGCAGTTGTGATTTTCTGGAAACTCGGCAAACGAGAAAGAAAAATGAATGCAAATTATGTTGTGATGTTTCGTGACTTAAAATTCTTTTTCTTTAGCTACACTTTGGCAATTGCCGCAGGTTTTATTCCTTTCAAACCTTTAAAATATCTTTGTGCAGCAGCGTTGCTTGCATATTATCTGCTATATGTATTCAGAACACTCAACTGCTCTCATTCTCAATGCGGCGAAGGTGCGGAAGTTGATGAATTGTTATTTGAAAAGATATTCAAAAAATACAATACTTTCCTTGTTTGGCTGCAAGTAATTGTTTCTATTGCAGCATTGATTTGTTTTGCTCATATGTTTGTCGGACAAATAAGATATTTTGCACAACTATTCAGCATAAATCCGCTTGTTTTGAGTTTGATTCTTGCTCCTATTGCAACCGAACTGCCGGAAAAATTCAACAGTGTCCTGTGGGTAAGTCAGAAAAAAGATACACTTGCACTGGGAAATATTACAGGTGCAATGGTTTTTCAAAGCTGCATACCGACAGCAATAGGCATACTCCTTACTCCTTGGGTATTCGGTGCAGAATCCGTTGTAAATATTATACTTGTTTACATGTCAACAGTAATACTCTTTATTAACTTGTACAGAGATAAAGCATTCAGTGCACACATACTCGTAACGTGCGGTTTATTTTATCTTATTTATTTAATTTACATTTTATTTGACATTATGCAATAAAAAACAAAACAATCACTCATTCAAATTAAATTTTTAAAGTTTATGTTTTTTCTACCGATATAAATTTTAACAGAAGAGACAAGCCGGAGAGACAATATGCTGTTTAAAAGAAAATGTAAAATAACATTTATTGCACACGGAGCAACAATATATACGGAAGAAAACCGTATTTGCGACAAAGAAAGCCATCCTCCTCTAAACGAAATCGGGCAGGAAGAAGCCGAACGCATAGCAAAATGGATTGTCCTTCGTTCTCCGCAGGTGGACAAAATATACACAGGAGCATCTTTGAGCTGCATACAAACGGCAAGCTATATATCCAAAGAATACGGACAGGATTTTGAAATTCGCCCCGAATTGAAAAACCAGGAATTCGGCATCTGGAAAGGGTTGAATTATACAGAAATTGAAGAACGCTATCCGGAAATGCTGCAAAAATACCACGAAGCAACATCAAGCTATGCACCGGAAGGCGGTGAAACCCTTGTTGAATTTGACAACAGAGTTGAAAATACATTGAATCAGCTTATTGAAGAAAATCTCACAAAAAGAATTGTTGTTATTACCCATTCAAACTTTATCCGTGCGGCAATAAGAAATGCACTTGAGCTGCCTGTTGAATACCAAAACAGAGTCTTTATACCTACAGGCAGTGCTTCTCAGATAAAATATTACAAAGGCTGGAACATCTTGATGTACAGCGGACACGTTCCGCTTACCTGCTGATTACTTGGCAACTCTTCCCCACCAGCGTACTTCTCCGATTACTTCAAAATCAAATTCGGAATCTTGTTGTAAATCAATTTCGAAGCTTCTGTACTTGTCATTGTCGGAAACTACTCTTATTATGTTAGGCGGGATTTTTTGCAGACGTTTGACATAAAGTTGTCCTTCTATCCTTATACAGTATATTTTTCCGTCATAAATATCTGTTCTGGAATGATCAACAAGAAGACTGTCTCCGCCTTCAATTGTCGGCAGCATACTGTCACCCTGTGCAAATATCATTTCTGTCATACTCCTGCTTATACCAAGATCTTCAACAAGTTTTTTGCTTATTGAGTATGACGCAGTCTGCATTTCATTGTACACCGTGACACCATATCCCATACTGGCAACTACTTCACCTTTTACCGGTATACTTATACAATCATCTTCTTCATCAAAAATGCCGGTTTTATCAAATTTTACTTTAAAATAATTTTCTATCATTGCCAGCTGTCTGTCCGAAAGAGATTTTTCTTTTATCTGGCTTACATATTGTCTTGAAACGTTAAGAGCAAGTGCAACATCCGTAAACGATATTTTCTTTGACAATTTCCCCGTAAGGAAAGTTATAACATCTTTTAGATTCATATTTTTCTCCCGAAATTTAGCCTGTTGTTTACAATTGTAAACCAAAACTTGACAAATGTAAAGTAGAATTTTATAATTTTTAAAGTTGTTATGGAATTATCATTTTTTTGATAAAAAAATGCCTGACCCCCGAGATCAGGCAGATATATACTTCATTTATTAACATAGCACAATTTTTTTCAATTTACAATTGTTTTCTCGGGAACAGTCAAAACAACGGACAAAACTGTATGCGGCTTATAAAAAAAATTTACAAAACCGAGACATTGTTGAGCATGCTTGATGAGGCAATTACATGCCTTATTGAAAACGAAGCCTGCCAATACTGCTCTTTGTTTTCAAAAAAGCCTTGTGCATTTTGTTTTGATGAAGACAAATGCAGAGCATACATATTTGAGGGGTTACTAAAGAAAATCAGACGGGGAAACAAAAAGAATGTATCTTACTGAAGAACAAAAAGAGATTATAAACTTTGTGAAAAAAGGGTTTACAAATATTGAAATAGGAGAAGAACTGGGGTATAGTTCGGATACAATAAAGAAGAAACTAAGAAGCATATACAAAAAATTTAATGTAAAAAGACGTATTGATCTTGTAAGTAAAATTGTAAGATATTCTCTATAAAAGCATTAAGTGTACAAGCCAATGAAAAAGACTGCTATTTTTGATTTAGACGGAACTCTGCTGTATACACTGGAAGACCTGACTGACAGCACAAATTATGCATTACAAAAATTCAATTATCAGCCTTGTACAATATCACAGGTTCGTTCATATGTTGGCAACGGGGTATACAAACTAATAGAACGGGCGTTACCGGAAGGTGATAAAAATTCCGATTTTCAAAAATGCCTTGAAGTATTCAAAAATCATTACAAAGAAAATATGTACAACAAAACCTGTCCTTTTGAAGGCGTTTTGGATATGCTGTCAGAATTAAAGAAAAGGAATATCAATGTAGCAGTTGTATCCAATAAATTTGATGCCGCAGTAAAAGAACTTTGCAGCAAATATTTTGCAAATCTTGTAGACATTGCGGTCGGAGAATCTCCAAATGTCAGAAAAAAACCTGCACCTGACAGTGTATTTGCCGTAATGGAACATTTTAAGACAAAACCGATTGATTGCGTTTATATCGGTGATTCTGAGGTTGATATTGAAACCGCAAAAAATGCGGGAATTGACTGTATAAGTGTAAATTGGGGATACAAAGATACTGAATTTTTAATAAAAAACAATGCTCAAACTATAGTTTCTTCCTGTGATGAACTTTTGAAGCAGATTTTGAAACAGCATTGATTTTTTACAAATAAAAATTTTTCGCTTATACTTACTCTATGAGTAATACAAGAGATATTAACAGGGTAAGAAATTTTTGTATAATAGCCCACATTGATCACGGCAAATCAACACTGGCTGACAGACTTTTGGAATATACAGGAACTGTTGCTGAGCGTGATATGCAAAATCAGCTTCTTGACTCGATGGATATTGAGCGAGAGCGTGGAATCACAATAAAACTCAATGCCGCAAGAATGAAATACAAGGCAAAAGACGGGCTGGAATACGAGTTGAATCTTATCGATACACCGGGTCACGTTGATTTTTCATACGAAGTATCACGTTCTTTGGCCGCCTGTGAAGGAGCACTGCTCATTGTAGATTCAACACAGGGAGTCGAAGCACAAACACTGGCAAATGCGTATCTTGCTATAGACCAAAATCTTGAAATTATACCTGTTATTAACAAAATAGATCTTCCGTCAGCAGATGTTGACAAAGTAAAAGATGAAATAGAAGAAATTCTCGGAATTGATGCAGAACATGCTATACCGGCCAGTGCAAAGGCGGGAATAGGCATAGAAGACATACTTGAAGCTATTGTAAAATTTGTTCCGCCGCCAAAAGACACCTCAGATGAGCCTTTGAGAGCACTTGTCTTTGACAGTGCATATGATCCGTATCTCGGTACACTTTGCTTTTTTAAAGTTGTCGACGGAAGCATAAAAGTCGGCGACTCAATTAAATTCATGGCTTCAGGCAACAAGTACGAAGTTGTGGAACTTGGCTACCTAAACCCTAACAGAGTTCCTGTAAAAGAGCTAAACACCGGTGACGTAGGCTACATGGCCTGTTCAATTAAAGAATTGACAAGGTTTGTCGGTGACACGGTCACACATGCAGACAATCCGGCTAAAGAACCGTTACCCGGCTACAAAGAAGCGTTGCCTGTAGTGTTTTCCGGTTTATATCCGGTAGACAACGAGGATTATCAAGACTTAAAAGAGTCTTTGGAAAAGCTGAAACTAAATGACTCTTCTATAACTTTCGAACCCGAAACATCATCTGCTCTGGGTTTTGGTTTTAGATGCGGTTTTCTCGGAATGCTGCATATGGAAATTGCTCAAGAAAGACTGGAAAGAGAATACGACCTTTCTCTTG
Source organism: Candidatus Gastranaerophilales bacterium (assembly GCA_944323115.1). Classification (GTDB taxonomy): domain Bacteria; phylum Cyanobacteriota; class Vampirovibrionia; order Gastranaerophilales; family Gastranaerophilaceae; genus Limenecus. Next base: position 7,938 of record CALURG010000075.1, on the reverse strand, counting down.
TTACAACAGCACCATCCGTAGTCTACAAAGTGCACAAAACAGACGGTGAAGTTGTAGAAATAGACAACCCTGCAAATCTGCCGGGTCCGCAGTATCGTGAATATATTGAAGAACCGTATGTAAAGGTTAATATTATTGCACCAAATGACTATGTAGGAACCCTGATGGATTTGTGCCAGAGCAAACGAGGGATTTTTATAAATATGCATTATCTCGATAAGGTGCGTGTTGATTTGGAATATGAAATGCCTTTGAGTGAAGTCATTGTTGATTTTTATGATCAATTGAAATCCAGAACAAAAGGCTACGCAAGTATGGACTATGAGTTTAAAGAATACAAACGTTCAGACCTTGTAAAACTTGATATAATGCTTGCCGGTGAAGTTGTTGACGCACTCAGTGCAATTGTTCATAAAGACAATGCTTTTTATGTGGGGCAGAAGCTCACGGCAAAACTTAAAGATATCATCCCCAGACAAATGTTTGAAGTTCCTATTCAGGCTGCTGTCGGGGGAAGAATTATTGCAAGAACAAACATAAAAGCTCTTCGAAAGAGCGTTCTTGACAAATGTTACGGCGGTGATATTTCAAGAAAACGAAAACTTCTTGAAAAGCAGAAAAAAGGTAAGAAGAGAATGAAAGCGGTAGGTCGTGTAGAAGTTCCGCAAGAAGCATTTATGGCTGTTTTGAGCCTGAATGAAGAGTAAAGGAGCACATATGGCTCACATCCACTGGTATCCCGGACATATTGCAAAAGCAGAAAAAAAACTCAAGGAACTCCTAAACCTTGTCGACGTTGTCATAGAAGTTTTGGATGCAAGAATCCCGCAGAGCTCTGTTTATCCCGACATAAAAAAACTTTTGGGCGAAAAACCGAGACTTATTATTCTAAATAAGTCTGACCTTGCAGACGAAACAGAAACAAAAGAATGGAAAAAAATCATTGAAAAAAACACGGGATATCCGGTAATTTCCTCCTGTGCCTCTCAAAATAGCGACATATCAATAATTGTAAACAAGGTTACAGAACTTGCAAAACCCAAAATAGACAAACTCGTAACCAAAGGACTTTTGCCAAGACCTGCCAGAGTGGTTGTTGTCGGTATGCCTAATGTAGGAAAGTCAAGCATTATCAACAAATTGATAAAAAAAGGCAAGACAAAAGTCGGAGCAAAAGCAGGTGTAACAAGACAACAGCAGTGGGTAAGGGTGAACCCCAAAATAGATTTGCTCGACACTCCGGGTATTATTCCTCTGAAACAGGAAGACCAAACAAAAGCGGGCAAACTTGCAATGGTAAATTCTGTCAGTGAAAATGCATACGAAAACGAAGAAGTTGCATCAGAGCTGATTGATATTCTGAAAACAAAATACCCCGAACAGTTAAGGGAATACTACAAGCTGGAGAATGAATTTTCACTCGAAGCAATTGCTAAAAGCAGAAACTGGATTGTTAAAAACGAAGAACCGGATGTTACCCGTACGGCTGTGATGGTTCTGACAGATTTCAGAGCCGGCAGAATCGGAAAATTTACGCTTGACGACTTGGAACAGCAGGATGAATAAAAAGTTATCAAAAATACATGAGCTTTTTGAGTTTGACAAAACAAACAGAAAAGACTCTTACTACATTATAGGAACCGATGAAGCCGGCAGAGGGCCGGGTGCAGGCCCTGTATTTGCCGCTGCCGTGTGTTTTGTTTCAGATATTGATGATGAAATTTGCGAAAAATTGTCTGTTTTGAATGACTCAAAACAGCTTACAGAAAAGAAAAGAGAAGAACTCTTTGAAAATATAAAAGAACTGGAAAAATCAGGCAAATGCGTTTGTTCAATTCAAGAAGGCAGTGTCTCTCAAATAGACAAAATAAATATTTTAAATACCTCTTTGGATTGTATGAAAAGAAGCTGTGAATCTGTTGCCGGAAAGATTGATATGCAAAAAGCAAAAGTTCTTGTAGACGGAAACAGACTGATAAAAAACTTTTCCATACCGCAGACAACCATAGTCAAAGGCGACTCAAAATCGGCAGCAATTGCCGCAGCAAGTATTCTTGCCAAAGTAAGCAGAGACAGGCTGATGGAAAAATTGGCAAAAGAGTATCCTCAATACCACTGGGAAAAGAACAAAGGATATCTGAGTGCGGAACATATTGAAGCAATAAAAACCTACGGGGCAACTAAATTGCACAGAAAAAAATTTTTGAGAAATATTTTGACGGTAACAAACCCCGTTTTAGAAAACAAAAAAATATCAAAAACAAATGAATCGCAATTGTCTTTGTTTTAGTGAGTAATTATTACCCCCTGCACTTCTTTTGAAATGTTTAAAGAATCAGAAAGACTCTTTACAAGCTCAGCAGCTGTGTTTGCACTGTAGAATTTTCCGCTTGTTACAAGTGCTGTGCATTTGAGCTGGTTGTTAGCTTCCTGGTCATAGATATTAAAGGCAATTACATCAATGTAAATATCCTGCCTTGTCTTTTGCAGCTCCATTACATAATCACACGGGCTTTCATCACAATTCTCTCCGCCGTCTGTGAGCAGTATTATTCTTTTCTTTCCGTTCACTCCGGCAAAATCCGAGTTTACGGCTTGTTTTAGAGAATAAGTTATCGGTGTCCATCCGGTGGGCTTTAGGGCAAACAGTGCCGCCTGAATAGCCGGAGCCGAACCTTTTGTCATAGGTACGAGAAGAGTGCTGGCTTTGCAAGCTGCCTGAGGCATCAGGTATCCGCCTTTATGTCCGTAAACCCGAAGACCGACTCTTTGATTTTCCGGTAATTTTGGAAGCAGTTCCTGCATTGTATCCAATACCATGTTTATTTTTTTTGTACCGTGAAGTTTTTCTGTCATACTGTTTGAAAAATCGACTATGAACAAAATAAATTCCTCGTTACGGCCATTATTCTCCGCATCTTTTGCAAAACCATACGAATTTTCAAGCTTTACGATAGTATTTACACAGGATAAAAAAATGAGTATTATAGATGATGAAATCAGTTTTTTCGGCATATTTTTTAACATTCAGGAGTCCTTATGGAAAATAATTTTAAAAACAGCAATTTTTTTGATGTAATTGCTACAAGAAAAACTATCAGAAAATATACAAATGAAATACCCCCTCTTGAGGCTATAAAAAAAATTGCCGATGCAGGCAGGCTTGCTCCCTGTACGACTAATACACAAAACTGGGAGTTTATTGCCATTTATGACAATACAACAAAGCAAAAAATGGCTCAAGCCGTTGAAAACAAATATGATGAGCTCAAAGACAGAGTGAAAAGCGACGAAGACAAAAACAGAATAAACGGCTATAAATATTACTCAATGTTTTTTAACAAAGCACCGGTTGTTTTTGCGATTGTTGAGAAAAAAAGAGTTTCCACAATTCTTTCCATTCTTGAAAGGAACGGAATGCCGGAAGAAGAACTTCGTTATTATGACAACCGTTCTTCTATTTTGAGTATGGGTGCAGCTATAGAAAATATGTCACTGTGTGCTCATGCTCTCGGATTTGGTACTTGCTGGATGTGTGCCCCTATTGTTGCACAAAAAGAATTTGGCGATATTTTAGGACTAAATCCCGATGACAAAGTTATTACTCTTTTAACTGTCGGTTATCCAGATACAAACGACAGCAGTGTTACAAAAAATAAAAAATCACTTGATGAAGTTTTTCGAATAGTTCTTTAAATTGTCATACTTTAAAAATTTAATTTTTTATTTTGTTTCTGTTTTTGTTATAATTTAAAATTGATAGAATGAAGCGGAAACATTGCTGTTTATGTGTCTTAATATAAAGAAAAACAATATTGATGAACTTTTTTTAAACCTTACAGAAAATCCTGCGGGGATGGAAAATAAGGATTTTAGATTACAGCTCAGTACTATTTATCAGATTTTTGAAGATGAATTTGAAGGTGCTTTTATCGGAAAAAACACGCCATTGAGAGGGACACATTTTTATCTTTTGGACAATGGTGATTTCTTTGTTACGCCGACAAACAACTTTGATTTTTACGCAAAATCAATGGGTTCCTTATACAGATTTCGTTCAGAGATAAAAGAAATCAATACCGGTTCTGAAACCAAAGAAATGATCGGATATGTAGTTAAACAAGATATTGTATTTGACTATTTCACCAGTTTCAATGAAATTTTGAACTTCGATGACGGCTCAGACAGTTTTAATTTTTTAAACAAATTTTGCTGTACTATTATGAAAATTGTTGAAAAACTGCATTTTATTCCTGTCGTCGACTACAATGAAAACGTTTTTCAAATCAGATATGAAATATACAGGAAAAACAAAGATGTTATCACAGCGATAAGCAAAACAAAATCTCTTGTACCGGAAGACTTTATATGTAACCAAACAAAATATAATTTTGAAAAACTTCTGGACAACTATTTAAACTACCTGGTCTTCAAATTTTTGCATATAAAAGCAACAAAATTTAAAGATGCAAAATCCGCAGTTTATTTTATAAAAAACATTTGGCATAAAAGATACTATCGCTCGGCAGATCTTGCTATGTCTATATCAGAGTGGCTTGATGAAATTTATATCGGGAAATACAATTTACTTCCGGAATTTGAAATACTAAAATTAACTGACGAAGAGTATCAGTTGAAAATAAACGTCAAAGACACGGATACAAAGGAAAAACACCGTATCGAAGATATATATGCCGAAACAGTAAGTTTCAAAAATTACACAAACCAAGAAGTTGTTGATATTATCGAAAAACAGTTAAATTATGTAGCCAGATATTATCCTGAACTTGAAGAATTCTTTGCCGAAGAACATCAATTTGAGTTGAATATGACCTTGAATGAGGTATATAAAATAATCGCTCAGATTTCATATTATCTTCAAAAGGCTTCAATAGACGTAATACTGCCTGAAGGCATTGACAATATAGTCACCCCGAGAGCCTCTATAAATGCCCGTGTAAAAACGGCAAGAATGGCGGAACTCAAAGATATTATTACGTCAAACGGTGCCTCAAATACAGCTTTAAATGATTTGTTTGAATTTTCTTATACAATTGCCATCGGCGATGAAAAACTTTCTGTCGAAGAATATGAAGAATTGACAAAAAATGCACAAGGCTTAATTAAATACAAAGAACATTATGTTTTAATCGACCGTGAAGAAAATGCAAAACTTATAGACAAAGTTAAACACCCAAAAATCACAGACAAAAATAAAATGGAAATACTTCATGCCGCATTGTCTTCACAAATGGAAGATTACGACTTTGACTATGATGAAGCGTTTGCCAATATACTCAAAGATTTAACAAAAACAGAAGACGTACCTCCTCCGGAAAGCCTCAAAGGAGTTTTACGTCCTTATCAGGAACGCGGATTTAAATGGCTATATACCAATATTAAAAAAGGTTTTGGCTGCTGCATGGCGGATGATATGGGGCTTGGAAAAACAATACAAGTAATAAGTTTTATACTCAAACAAAAAGAAACTGATTCTCTGAAACATCCGGCTCTTGTTGTTTGTCCTACAACACTTTTAGGCAACTGGGTGAAAGAAATCAAAAATTTTGCACCTTCACTTGACACTTCTGTGTATCACGGTATAGACAGGCAGTTGGATTCCAAAGCAGATGTGGTTATTACAACCTATGCAATATTGAGAATAGATATTGAGAAAATAAAGAAACAAAAATGGTCTATGCTCATTATTGATGAAGCACAGAATATAAAAAATCCCGATACTTCCCAGACCCAAGCCGTAAAACAAATAAAATCGGATGTAAAAATAGCAATGACCGGTACTCCTGTAGAAAATAAGCTTATAGAACTTTGGAGTATTTTTGATTTTATTAACAGAGGATACTTGGGCTCTATCAGAGACTTCCAAAAAGGATATGCTATACCTATTGAAAAGTTTAAGCAAACAAATCGTGCAGAAAAGCTGCGTCTTTCAATATCTCCTTTTATACTAAGAAGACTCAAAACTGACAAATCTATTATTTCAGATTTACCTGATAAAGTAGTCTTAAACGAGTATTGCTACCTTACCAAAACTCAGGCAGCTTTGTATCAGAGTGTTTTAGACAATCTTATGTCAGACATAGCAAAGCTCAACGGTATAAACAGACGAGGTATGATTTTCAAACTGATTACAGCTCTGAAACAAATCTGCAACCACCCTTATCAGTACCTGAAAACAGGTGATATATCCAAAGACATTTCAGGTAAAGCGGACAAACTTGTGTCTATTACCGAGCAAATATTGGAAAATAATGAAAAAACTTTGATTTTTACCCAGTATAAAGAAATGGGTTCAATACTTTCAACTATTTTAAGCGATGAGTTGAATATAAATCCTCTTTTCTTTCACGGTTCGCTGAACAGAACACAAAGAGACGACCTAATAAAAGATTTTCAGGACAATAAAGACTCAAAGGTTATGATTTTGTCTTTGAAAGCCGGAGGCACTGGCCTAAACCTAACCGCAGCAACAAACGTAATCCACTATGACTTGTGGTGGAATCCTGCTGTAGAAGACCAAGCAACTGACAGAACTTATCGTATAGGCCAAGATAAAAACGTAATGGTACACAGATTTATTACACTCGGTACTTTTGAAGAAAAAATTGATGAAATGATTAATACTAAAAAAGACTTGGCAAACGTAGCCGTGTTTGAAGGTGAAAAGATTATTACAGAACTCTCAGACGAAGAGATTTACAAAATCTTTTCACTTGGAGTTTAGTTCAACCTCTCTCAAAACTTCATCCGGATGAGAAGATTTTATATTGTTAACTTTTTGAGATTCAATGTTTTCATCCTTTTGAGTTGAGTTAACAGACTCTTTTGCAGGTTGAACCGGCTGCTCAATTGAAGCATTTTCTTCTTCGTCAAGGTTTTCTGATTTATGTGTTTTGAATTTAAGATAGAAAATATCATCTTTTTTTATGAAAATATCTTTTCCTTCTTCAACATAAGAAAGAGGAGAATCTTTGTAAACTTGAACTACACCTGACTTTAGACGGCCATCTTCTTTGTTTTTCACCATTCCTTTAACAAGAGAAATACCTTGAGACAATCCCGGAATTTTTAAGAAAAACCCACCTACTGTAGTAGCAGTAGAAAGAGCAATTTCGCCTTTGTTCAAATCTTTCTTTTCTTTATATTTTGCTATAAAATCCTCATCTGTTACTGTGGTTGTTCTTCCGTTAAAAGTATATGACGTCGGGTGGAATTTAAAAGATGCATTACGTTTTGCTCTTTTTGGCTGTTTTACTTCAACAACATTTCCCTCAATTATTGTCCCATTTTCAAATTTTATACCATTTTCAAATTCAATAGGCTGCATGACCATAACTTTCATTGTACTGACAGGAGCAATAGAATTAAATTCACTCATCGCCTGTACTTCTACAGAAGCAGCAGAATATGCAGGTGCTAAGGAAATACAAAACACAAATATTGCAAGAAACAAGGTATATTTTTTCATATTATCTCCAAAATCAAAATAATCAGATATCATGATTATAAATGTTGATATATAGATTGACAACTAAAAAGTTTTTTATTTTAATAATTAATGTCAAAATAAGTGTTGAAAATAAAAAATCAGCATATTATAATTCATTTACAAACATGACTTGTGTTTGTAAAACAAATTGGGATCGTAGCTCCCCAGTGAGCGAGAGCGAACGGTTTTTTAATTAGAAACCAAACTGAGCTACTTTCCAGAAATTGAAAACTTAATAAATTGGGATCGTAGCTCAGTTTGGTTAGAGTGCCTGCCTGTCACGCAGGAGGTCGCGAGTTCGAGCCTCGTCGGTCCCGCCATTAAATAAAAAAGTCACCTTTGGGGTGGCTTTTTTGTTTAATAAGAGGAACGAGAGGCTAAAAAGTTGCATTAGTTTTTTAAAAAACTCACCCACACTAAAGCCTCGT
>CALURG010000074.1 GCA_944323115.1 Candidatus Gastranaerophilales bacterium | reverse complement strand
GTCAGAACAAGAAAATAGAAAAACTTAGCAAAGAAAAAATGAGTTTGGACGGCAGACTCAAGAACAAAAACTTTGTTGAAAAAGCACCAAAGGAACTTATTGAAGAAACTCAAGCCCGTGCTGATGAGCTTGAGACACAAATCAATGCGATAAAAGAGCTTATCGAAACATTGAAATAAAAGTCGATAATACATAATTTGTTTATTTTGCGGCTCGTTGAAGGTTGAGCAGCTGTGAAAAATTTTGTTATGCTTAACAAAACTTTTAACAAACTTTTATAAATTTGATATTCGAAAAATAATACTTAATAATATTTTTATGTAGTAGTTGAGATGGTTGGGATTTATATTGAAAAAGACAAAAACCAAAAATTTATTGGCAGCGGTGTTGGTGTTTTTTGCATTACAAGCCGGCATATCAACAGCAAATGCCGAACAGTCCAAAATTAAACCTATGATTTTGCCTGATTCCGCATTAAACAAAGTTAACAAAACAGCACCTGCTAATCCAAAGAATACCAAAAAGAGAACGGTTGAAATATATACCGATAAAAACGGGAATCCTATTTCAAAAGAGCAAAAAGAGCGTTCGGAATCTTTGAAAAAAACATATAAAAAAGTGACAAAAGAAGAAAGAATCATGGAAGCTCTTGAACTGATGAAAGGAGGATTGGCTGAATTTTCAAGAAACGCCATACTGGGTAACAATCTTACGGAAGAACCGATATTTATTGCTTTTGAAGATTTAAGCAAATTCGGACAGGCTTATGCAAATTTTGATGCATTGGGATGGAAGAAAAAAGAAAAATTGTACATATACATAAATAAAAAACATCAGGATGCACCTGCTCCGGCACTTGCGGCAGTGCTGGCACATGAAGCACTCCATCAGGATGAGTTTAACTCTTTAAATGAAGAAACTTATGCATGGACTATGGAAGCAGCTGTTTGGACTCAGCTTTCCGAAAAAGATTCTCAGTACAACGACAGTCTGCATCCGCTTGTTGTAAGAGAAAACACATTGAAAAAACTTTTTATTAAAGGAAATTACACAAACAAATTCATCAAAAAAACAGTATACTCAAATCCCGGTTATGCAAATCTGCCGTCACGTTCTCCCGGATTTGAGGATGACACACTGTAATATTCTTAAAAAACATATCCTGCTTGAATAAGCAAATTTCTCAGTGCATTTGTGGGCAGTCCTATTACGTTTTCAATGTCTCCGTCCACTTGTTTTATGTATTTTTCATCCATTTCTTGTATACCATATGCTCCGGCTTTGTCCAACGGCTTTTTGGTTTTTACATAATCTAAAATGAGTTCGTCGGAAAGCTTTTGAAAAGTTACATATGTTTTGACAACTGATGAATAAATATCTTTTGTGTCCGCATCAGCTACAGTCAATGCCGTAACAACAAAATGTTTTTTATCGCTCAATGCTTTTAGCATTTCTATTGCTTGGGCTTCATTTTTCGGCTTGCCGAGTATTTTATTGTCCAGAACAACTACCGTGTCCGCACTGACAACAAGACTGTTTTGCAATGTCTTGTCCGGCAGGTTCAAGACAGACATAGCTTTGTTTAGTGACAATGATTGAATTTTTTCGCCTGAATATACATCAGAATCCAACTTTTCATCAAAAGCGGGTTCAACGGTATCAAAATCCACATTCAGTTTTTTTATCAATGCGTGTCGTCTTGGAGATTTTGATGCAAGAATAATTTTTTTATTTTTTAAACTTTGATTCATAAAAAAATTTTATCACGAAATATATGCCGTGATATTTCATATAGTCAATTGGCTCTGACTGCCTATTTGATTTTCGGTGTTTGGGAAAAGAGATGTCCCTTGCATGGAGCGTTCCCTCATTTCTTTCAGTCAGCTCCGCATGGAATTTGCCTCTTAAAATACGGATTTTCCGCCGGAGTAACCCGGATTCACATGGGGTGTTTTGCTTTGCTTTGCTTTAGGCCAATTTTAGTCTCGCAATTTCAAAGACTTGAAATGGTATCTGCGATACTATTTAATAAAATTACAAGATATCCAGAGGATCAACATCTACTGTGATTTTTATGTCATCAGGGAGTTTTATTTTAGATAAGAAAGAATGAATAAGCCTGTGTCCTTTTTCGCCGAGTTTATTTTTTATCAAAATCTGAAATCTGTAGCGTTCCTGCAATTTTTCAATTACGCACGCACTCGGCCCCAATACGGCAATAGGTTCTGCCAGTTGCATTTTGTTAACAATATCATTCAAACGTAAGGTTATTTCCTGAGCGGAACGTTCTGCTCGGAACTGATTTTTTGATGAAAGTATTATCCTGATTATTTTGCTGAAAGGCGGGTAATCAAATTCTTCTCGGGATTGGATTTCGGTTTTGTAGAAATTGTCATAATTCTGCTCTTTGGCAGTTTCAAGAGCAAAAAATTCGGGATTGTATGTCTGAAAGTAAACATCACCCGGATTGTTCCCTCTGCCGGCACGACCGGCTACTTGAGTCAAAAGCTGGAACCCTCTTTCACTTGAACGGAAATCCGGAAGGTTAAAACTGTTGTCGGCATTGATTACGCCCACAAGGGTTACATTTGGGTTGTCAAGGCCTTTGGCGAGCATTTGGGTGCCGATGAGTATGTCTGTTTCGCCTTTTGAAAATTCGTTTAATATGTCAATATGTAAGTTTTTTCTTGCAAGAGCATCACTGTCCAAGCGGACAATTTTTGCTTCAGGAAATAGTTTTTGTGCAATAATTTCCACTTTTTGAACTCCGGTACCGCAATTTTTTAAAGTCTCACTTCCGCAATGCGGGCAGGTTTCGGGCATCGGTTCTTCATGTTCACAGTAGTGGCATCTTAGAGTTTGTGTCTGTGAATGGAAAATCAAAGGTATTGCACAGTTCGGACATTGAAGGACTTCTCCGCAGGCAAGACACTGTGTGTATGTTGAAAAACCCCGTCTGTTCATAAGGATAATTGTCTGTTTTTTGTCTTTTAGATTGTTTTCTATTGCTTTTACAAGGGCTTGTGAAAATATACCGTTGTTTGCCTTGAAACGTTCTTCTCTCATATCAATTACGTGTACTTTTGCCATCGGATAGTCATTGTAGCGTTTTTTCAGTTCAAGCAGATTGCCTGAATTTTTTGCGTAATAATATGTATTTATATCCGGCGTGGCACTGCCTGATACAAGCGGACAGCCGTTTAGTTCCGCCAGCTTTTGTGCAACGGTTCTTGCGTCGTATCTTGGTGAGGGCATGGTCTGTTTGTAGGCACTTTCGTGTTCTTCATCAATAATTATCAAACCGATGTTTTTTAAAGGTGCAAATACTGCCGAGCGTGCTCCTGCAAGAATTCTGATTTCGTTGTTTTTTATTTTTTGCCAAACATCAAACTTTTCGCCTTCCGAAATACTCGAGTGCCAAATAGCGGTTTTTTCTGTTCCGAACCGTTTTGCCAGTCTTTGCGTAAGTACGGAAGCCAGAGCAATTTCTGGAGCAAGGAAAAGCACGTTTTTGCCTTGTTCGAGGACTTTTTTTATTGCTTTAAAATAAACTTCTGTTTTTCCTGAAGAAGTAATGCCGTGCAGCAGTATGCAAGAATGTGAGCCAAGTCTTTTTTCTATTTCTTTATAGGCTGATTCCTGTTCCGGCATGAGTTTTGGAAATTCTTGCAATTGTGTGTTTTTAAAGATTTCAAGAGGATTTCTGTAGAGTTTTTCTTCTGTAATTTTTATACACCCTGATTCTTCCAGTTTTTTCATGGTTAAAACTGTTGTTTTTGCTTCTTTTACAAACTCTGAGAGGTTTACTTTCCCTTTGCTTTCGAGTTTTTCAAGAACTTCTTTTTGTCTTTTTGTTGCTCCTTCAAAACTAACAAATTCCGCAAATTTTTGGGTTAATTCTGTTTTTTGTTCATTTAAAAATTTAATCGGAACGGCACATTCAAGTACATTTTGGATAGAGCAAAAATAGTAATCCGCCGTCCATTCCAGAAATTTCAGGTAATTCATATCAAATACAGGAGTGGTATCAAGAATTTTTGATATGTATTTTGCTTTTATACCTTCTTCTAGATAATTCGAAAAACCTACCACATAAGCATTTATGTATCTTGTTTTGCCGAAAGGCACAAATACAGGCTGGCCGATTTTTATTTTTTCTTTCAATTCATCGGGTATAAGGTAGCTGAATGTTTTTACACCAATACCTTTTATGGATGTAAGAACAAGGGCATATTTGCTCAACATGCCCTCTTGTTGTTCTGATGTTTTTTTTAAATTTTCATCCATATTTTGTAGTTTAGATGCGGCAAAAATAATATTTTATGCCGTATAAAATTATTCTTCTACAGTCATGAGTTCTTTCATTGCTTCTTCAACTGCATCTTTGAGCAATTCCAGATTGTCAGGAGAAACAGTTACGCCTTTTTTTGTCGGAAGCCAGTTGATTCCGTCATCGGTTGTATAAAAGATTCTTAAATCAAGATAGCTTTTTCCTTTGTATTCGTTTATGGAAATTTGCAATTGCTCAGTAGCACTTCTGGGTATAGTAGCTATCAATTTTGGTTCTGCTGCCATGATTTTACTCCTCTAAATGTACATATCTTAGAACGGATTTATTGTATCATAAATTTTGTTTTTATTAATCTTTATTACTTCAAAAAAAAATGATATATTAATTATTATGGCAAAGATTAGAAGTTTAGCGTTACGAGACATACCGGGTCTTAAGAAAATGATATCAATGATATCAAATATGAGCAGTGCGGATGCGGGATTTGGGTACAAATCTTATATTCCTTTTCCGTTAAATTTAATAAATAAACTTTTGCCTTTAAAATTTAAATTTGCCACAGATTCTTATGTTGCAATTGAAGATGACAAGATTTGCGGTTTAATTACACTTGCGGCACAGGAAAAAAATCCTCAAAGCTGGAGGATTACAAAACTCTTTCTTGACGAAAACGGGTATGACACAGGCAGACAGCTTGTCAGTTTTGCAATAGCAAAATTCGGTGCAATGGGTGCAAATACATTTTCCGTAAAAGTAGACGAAAATCACGAAGAGCTTCTCGAATTGTTTTCAAAGGGCTGCGGTTTTCGAGCTTGTGCGTCGGAACAGTTGTGGAAAATGGAGGAGTTTAAACTCCAAAATTCCGAACTCGACAAAGGATTTTTCAGGCCGTTTAAAGATTCGGATTGTGAGGAAGTTGCAAGTATACACAATGAACTTATTTTTCCTCATTTTAGATATTCTCTTTCAAAAAATTCGGTGGAATTTGAAAATATTGTTTTCAGCGGTTTACACAAAACTTCTTATTTCAAATTTGTAATAGAAGACGGAAGCCAGCACGCAATAAAAGGATATTTTTCAATTCAAACGGATGACAATGAAAACTTTATCCTTGATGTTGATTTGGTCAGTGCGTTTGACAATTACTTGGGAGATGTAATAAATTTTGCAGTAAGTCAGATTATGATGCGAAGAAAAAATTTTAATCTATATTTTTTAAATAAAAAATATCAGACAAACGGCACAAAAACCGAAAAATTTTTGGAACAAAACGGATTTAAAAATGTAAAAAACCAGATAGTTCTTGTGAAAGACTATTACAAACGTATTGCCGAAGACGAACGCTATTCAAAACCTGCAATTGCTTTTTCAGAAATAACAAGAAAACCGGCATTTAAGATTTAAGAGTTTATGCTCTAAAGGTTAAGGCTTTTGATTTGCTAACCCTCTTTAAAGAGAAATTTTTGCAGACAACAATAAACTTAAGCTTTTTTTTCATGACTATTTATTATAAAATTGTTGTGTATAAACTTTGTGCTGTGTAGGTTTTATACTTACAAAATATAAAGTTTAACGATAAAAAACAAAACAAATTGATTTAAAAAATAAAATAAGAGGACAAAAATATGAAAATTTCACTGGAGTGGCTTAACGAATTTGTTGACTTGACGGATATTACGCCTGAACAAATTGCTCATGAATTGACGATGAGCGGTTTGGAAGTAGAAGAAGTAGAAAAAACCGGTCCGAAATTTTCAAATATAAGAGTTGCAAAAATTCAGCTTATAGAACAGCACCCGAACGCAGATAAACTTCATCTTGTTACCGTTGATTTGGGCAGTGAAACAAAAACTGTTGTCTGCGGTGCACAAAATATTGAGGTTGGACAGATTATTCCTTATGCTTCTGTAGGTTCAAAAGTTCTCGACAGAAAGACGGGAGAACAATTTGAACTTACTCCGGCCAAAATCAGAGGAGTAGAGTCTCAAGGTATGCTTTGTTCTCAAGATGAACTCGGACTTGAAAATATGCAGGAAGAAGACGGCATACTTATTTTAAACAGAATATTTTCGGATTTAAAATTGGGTGATTCTCTTGAAAAAGTTCTTGATATAAAAGAAGACATAGTTTTTGATGTTGCACCGACAGCCAACAGAGGGGATGAAATGTCAATCATCGGTGTGGCAAGAGAATTGTGTTCTATTTTCAATAAAAAATTGAATTTTTCTCCGCTGCAAGAGACCCAAGATACCTCTACGGATGAATTTGAGGTTGAAATTTTGGATAAAGAAGGCTGTAAATATTACAGTGTCGGACTTCTTAAAGATGTAGAAATAAAACCTTCTCCCGAGTGGATGAAAAGAAGGCTGGAAGCATGCGGTATCAGAGCAATTAACAATATTGTTGATATTACAAACTACGTTCTTCTTGAGTACGGATGTCCTCTTCATGCCTTTGACAAAGACAAGCTGAACGGATATCTTTGCGTAAGACGTGCTTTTGAAGGTGAAACAATTGTCACTCTGGATGAGATTGAAAGAAAAACAAACGAAGATACAGTTTTGATTGCGACAAAAGAAAAATCTGTGTGTATAGGCGGTGTATTTGGCTCTGCAAACAGTGAAGTTGATGAAAACACTAAAAATATTGCACTTGAGGCAGCTTATTTTACACCGGCACAAAACAGAAAATCATCAAGAAGCGTGGGATACAGAAGTGAAGCCAGTGCCAGATTTGAAAGAGGAATTGATATCGAGATGGTTAAACCTGCTTTGCTTCGTGCAATGCAGCTTATGGTCAATCTTGCCGGTGCCAAAGTCGGCGGTATCGTAGAAACAGGAGACAACAAATTACCTGAAATAGATATTACACTTAGATTTGCTCAAATCAAAAGAATACTGGGTTCTGAAATTCCTGCCGAAAAATGTGTTGAAATACTTGAAAATCTTGGATTTGAGCTTTTGGGCAAAAATGAAATTGCGGCAAAATTCAAAGTTCCTTCTTTCAGAATAGTAGATGTGTACAGAGAAATAGACTTGATAGAAGAAATTTCAAGGATTTACGGATATGACAAAATAGCTCCGACTTTGCCCAAAAATACGCAATCTCCTGAAATTACCGATGAATCAAGAATTTTGAAAAAAATATACAACCTGTTTTTAGGGGCGGGATTTTGCGAAACAGTTACATCTTCACTAGTCGGAAAACCTTTGTATAAAGAATTTTCTGTTTCTTACGATGACGAAAAAGCTGTAAAAGTCTGCAATCCGCAGAGTGAAGAACACACAATGCTCCGCGAATCAATGATTCCAAGTGTTTTGAATGTTGTCAAAATAAACTTTGCAAACGGACAGAAAAATCTGCGTCTTTTTGAGATAGGCAGGACTTACAAAATAGAAAAACCCGCAGACGAACAAAATGCCGGAGTTACGGAAAAACGTATTCTTTCCGGTGTTATGACTGGTGACATCAACAATGAAAAGTGGATAAAAAAACCTGAACTTGATTTCTTCCATGTAAAAGGTATTGTCCAAAACTTGCTTGAGACTTTGAATTTGAACAACAGAGTACAGATTCGTCCTTTCGGAAGCGAAGATGCAAAAGACTTTTTACATCCAGGCAAATCCGCAAAACTCATTCTTCTTGGCAAACAGCCCCTCGAAGTCGGATTTTTCGGAGAAGTTCATCCTATACTAAAAGACAAAGAAAAATTCCAACAGAATGTTTATATTTTTGAAATAGATTTGGAAGAACTTTTGAAAGCAGTTCATATTTCCGTAATTTCATACAAAAAACTTCCTCAATATCCGGAAGTACAAAGGGATATTGCTTTTATTGTTCCGGAAAATGTTTCGCATGATGAAATATCAAAAGTAATTAAAAAATCTGTTAAAAACAATTTATTTAACGGAGAAGAAATGTTTGATATATATCAAGGCGAGCATATAAAAGAAGGTTTCAAAAGTATGGCGTTCAGGGTAAAATTCCAAGATGAACAAGCTACACTTACAGATGAAACTGTTGAAGAACAAATGACTTCAATCAGAAATAATTTAAAAAAATCATTTACGGAACTAAGTTTCAGAGAATAAATCTATGACAAACAATGAACAACTTGTAAAAGATCTTACCGCAAAAGACGAACAGAAAGCATTTGCTGCGGCAAAAGAGATGATAGACGGTAAAAATATTGAAGCTTTTCAAATTTTGGCAGACAAAAGCGAATTTTTGTTTGATTTTGTAAAAAATAATGTAAACAAAAGGCTTCAAAAAGCGATAAATCAAAACAATTACAAAAATCTTTTTTCTTTTCTAAAAGTTTACGCACCGGATTTTGAAGATATTGTTGTTGCGTCTCTTGCAAAATATGCCGATGAAGAACTCACTGATGAGATGTATGATTTATTGGAAAACGGCACGGAAAGTGAAAAGACATACAGTGCAAAATATTTTTCATATATTCCGGATACAATCAGTGCGGATTTGCTTGTTGACTATGCATTGAACGAGGACAACGAGGCACTTGCATTCAATGCCGCAAAGGCACTCGGTGTTATGAAAATAGACAGTGCTTATGAAAAAGCGGTAAAAATGCTGAAAAGCGAAGATGATTTTGATGTATTAAAAGCAGTAAAATTTCTTGTTGCATATGAAGACAAAAATGCAATAGACGCACTTTTTGAGGCAATGGAAAATTCTTCCATGTCTGAAAATATTGCAGGTGAAATTCCTTATTTGGAAAGTCTTTTGACACTTGTGAAAACGAAGAAAGAAAAAGCATTGTTGTGTTTGGAAAATATCCTGTCCGCTTTTGGTGAAATTCTGCCGCTGAATCAGATTTTTAATTATGAAATGTATGATGTTTTGTCTTTTTTGATTTCAGACAATCAGCAGAACAAAAATCCCCAGACGGCAGCAGTGCTTTTGTCGGCACTTGCCAGGTTTGACACTCTTGCAAACAATGAAGAGTACACTTTTGATGAAGATAAAAATACGAAAGAAGAAGTTAACGAAATTTTTAAACTCTTAAAAAATCAACAGGAGTACTTTTGGAACGCACAAAAAAAACTTGTTGCGGCTGAATTGGATTCCACGCCTGTGAGAATTTCTACAGCTTTGCAGATGATTGTTGAGTTTAAAATTAAAGATGCGGAAGCAAAAATAAAAGAACTGCTAGATTCTGAAAATGAAATTATTATATGCGAAGCATTGTCGGCTTTAAAACAAATAAGTTCCATAAAAGACCTTGATAAAAACAAAATTCTCTCTAAAATAAAAGACGGAAACAAGAAAGCACTTATAGAAAGTTTGTTTTTAGGATGCTGATAGATACTCACGCTCATATTGATATGGATAATTTTCAAGACCGATTTGAAGAAGTTTTGAAAACAGCCAAAGATTACGGTGTAGAAAAGATAGTTATACCCGGTGTTGAGCCCTCCGGGTTTGCACGTATTCTTTCTTTGTGTGAAAAATATGAAAATATTTACGGTGCGGTCGGGATTCATCCTGAGGATGTAAATTCTTATGATGAAAATTCCGAAAATTTGATAAGAGAGTATTTGAAACACGAAAAAATAATTGCAGTCGGTGAAATAGGATTGGATTATTATTGGGACAAAACTCAGACAGAAAAACAAAAAGAGATTTTTGAAAAACAAATTCTTATAGCTAAAGAAGCCAAAAAACCGGTACTTGTCCATGACAGAGAGGCTCATTTTGATACTTTTGAAATTCTTAAAAAAACACAAGCCGCAGAAGTTGGTGTTGTTATGCACTGTTTTTCGGGAAGTGTTGAATTTGCAAAACAGTGTATAAAAGAAGGATTTTACATTGCACTTGGGGGTGTGACAACTTTTAAAAATGCGAAAAAGACAAAAGAAGTTGCAAAAGAAATACCTTTGGACAGGCTGCTTCTTGAAACTGATTCGCCTTATATGACACCTGTTCCGTACAGGGGAAAAGAAAATCAGCCCGCTTATGTAAAATTTGTTGCACAAGAGATAGCAAAACTAAGAGAAATTACATTTGAAGAAGTGGTTTCTGCTACGACAGACAATGCAAAAAAACTTTTAAAGATATAAGAATTTTCTTTGCTTTGTATTTTGGGGTCAGCTGATTGTATAAAAATTGCCTGAACATACTCGACTACACCCAAAATCTAAACTTGTTTAGCCAAAAATTCTTCTTTCTTAATTTTTCTGCCGCAGCATTTGTCTTCATCACAGTATCCGAGTCGTTCGCATTTCGGTACAAGATAAGGAGCAAGCCAGGCTTCTTCTTTCAAAAGTTCTTCGCACATCATTTTTGTCATAACCCTTATTTCTTTCTGGGCTCTTGTGCACAGTCTTATGTTTGCAAGATGAATTAATTCTCTCAAGTTCATTGAGGCTACCATTGAACTTGCTGCCGCATTCGGCAAAATAAATCTTGCATCTTCCGCAGGGATACCGGCTTCTGTCATTTCTTGATAAAACTCTGAAACACTGCCCATAAACTCTTTATACTTTTTCAAAAGTTCCGGATGGTTTTCTACTGTGGGCGGAATAAGATAGTCAAACTGTCCTTTTTCTTTAACATATCTTTGTGACTTTTGAGAAAAAGAAACATGTCTGTGACGTACAAATTGATGAGTGCAGGCTCTTGAAACATTTGAAATAGCAAATGATACCTGGATATGTTCTATTGTGGAATAATGTCCGGATGAAATAACTTTTTCGATGAGTTTAAGCATTTTTTCTTCATCAACAGCATTGTCGTATATATTTACAGGAGAATCTGCACTGTAGCAGGTTCTGCAAGCTGTATATATTGTTCTAAGCATATTTTCCGGTTTTGAAATAAGTTTTACTACCGGTTTGTTATTTTCCATAATCCGTTCTCCGTTTTAATATTTTGTTTAAAAATTTTTAGCCATCGAACAGTCTTTTTTATTTAAACTGTTTATACTCCAAATTAAAATGGCACTTCCAATATAATATCATTTGCATATATTTTTGTAAAAAGATTAATCTTTTTTACATTTTATTTCAAATCATGCTTGACGATAGCATTTGAGATGTTATGATTTAGGAACGATAATAATTTTATTGAGTTTACGCCACCAACTTAAACTTACTAAAATTAAAGAAGGAAAACAAAATGGCAATAAATCTGAAACAAGAAGAAAAAAAATCAATCATCAAAAAATTCGGAAAAGATGCAAAAGACACAGGTTCTCCTGAGGTTCAGGTTGCTCTTTTGAGCCAAAAAATTTCTGAATTGACAGAACATTTGAAATCTAACAAAAAAGATTTTCAAGGCAGAAGAGGACTTTTGATGATGGTAGGTCAAAGAAAAAGACTTCTTGATTATTTGAAAAAACAAGACATGAAAAAATACAGAGACCTTATCAAATCTCTCGGTATCAGAGGTTAGTTTTGTTTTAAGATTTTTTGAAAGACCCTTTGAAATAAAGGGTCTTTTGTTATTTTATTTGTTTTAATTTTAGAAAAATTTGTAAAAATTTTGCCTAAAAAATTTGTTTAAGGAATAATTTTTCTATGAATAATAATAAAAACATTTTTAAAATTTTATTGTTCTTGTTTGTAATTTTGTGCAGCTGTTCAATGGCTCAAGCACTTCAGATTGTATATCCCAAATCACCGAACACTCAAATTAATGCAGAATCAACGTTTTTTGTCGGAAATACAAAACCCGGCTCTGTATTAACAATAAATGAAAAACCTGTCAAAGTTTTTGAAAATGGTGCTTTTGTTGAAGTTGTGCCTTTAAAAGACGGTTTTAACAGAATCGTCATTGATTCAAAAAATGAGACAGAACACGATATTATGACATATATTATAAAAAAAGAATCAAAAGCTATCCAAAAATCACCTGAAGTTAATTTGGTAGAATTCCCTGCAAATGAGTACATTTATGCTTCTGTTGTAAAGAACAATACACCTTTGCGTGCACAGCCGGATGAATATGCCCAAAGGATTACACATCTGGATTCAAATACAGTGCTTATGATTAACGGAAAAAAAGGAGATTATTTTAGAGTTGCCTTAACACCGGAAAAAAATGTCTGGGTTAGAGCGGAAAATGTTGTCTGTTATTCTACGATAAATGAAAAAATGTTTGCTTTGGTTAATGATGTTTCCGTAAGCAGTGACAAGTTGTATGAATATATAAAAACACCGCTGTCTTTTCAGGTACCGTTCAAGGTGTCCGAAACTCTTACAGGTTTGACTCTGGAGCTGTACAATATAAAAAATAATCCGTCTGACACAAAACTGTTTGAATCTGATGAAACAATAAAAAGTTTTGCAATAAATAATGTCTCCAGTGAAAATAAATCAACATACTTTATTGAATTACAAAACAAATTGTGGGGCTATGACGTATACTACGAAAACAATTGTCTTGTCTTAAAAATCAGAAAAGCCCCGCAGATTGATACAAACTCTCCGCTTAAAGGTCTGACATTTTTAATTGACGCGGGACATGGCGGCAGTGATTACGGAGCTGTAGGCCCGACCGGAATAAAAGAAAAAGATATCAATTTAGATATTTCTCAAAAACTAAAAAACACCCTTGAACAAAAAGGGGCAAATGTCATAATGACAAGAACGGATGACAGCGATTTAGGATTGTACGAACGAGTAAAAATTGCAAAAAAATCTGATGCACTGGTGCTTCTAAGCATACATGCGAATTCTTTGAAAGACGGTGCAAATCCATATGAAAAACACGGAACATCAGTATTTTTCTATAATGCCGAAGCTGCGGAACTTTCAAAAACATTGCGTAACACTTTGACACAGGATTTGGGTATGCGAGATGACGGTGTTTGCAAAATGAGTCTTGTTTTAACAAGGCCTACCATGCCTTTATCTGTGTTGATTGAGGTTGCTTATATGATAAATCCGGATGAATACAGCCTGCTGATAAAAGATGAATTTCGCCAAAAAACAGCAGAATCAATAACAAAAGGTCTTGAAACTTACATAATTCAAGCTGTCAAAAATTCTTTAATCTCTGACAAACAATAGTGTTGACAGACAGTGTTTGCGGTGATACAATATAAAAAATTTATGTTTGGGACTTTTGTACAAGTTTTGAACTTTTTTTTTAAATAATTATTTTAAGTCATAGGTGTAGAAAATGTCAGTTTCTGTTGTTAACAATACAGAACCCAAAAACGTAAACATATTTAAAACCGCAATGATTGGCGGTGCAGCCGGTCTTGCACTGAAATATGCAAAACCTGTCACAAAAAATGAAGTGGATACGGTGCTTTTTGGTGAATCTGATATTATTCGTGCCAACAATATCAAACAAGCAAGAAAAAATGTAATATCTGATATTGTCAAAATGTATTCAAAAGAACAAAAAAACGATGCATTAAATCTCTTTTTGGAAAGAACAAATGCTTCGATTAGATATTCTAATGCACTGGATGCAGGTAATAGTAAAGCAAAAAAAGAAGCTGTAGAGCTGGCAAAAGCAGCAAAAGAAAAAATAAAAGCAGCACCTCAGGCTGTGCAAAATGAAATAAAAGAAATGACAAAAAAAGTCATAAACAAAGTCAGAGCAGCAAGGCTTTTGTCAGAAAATGCTATTAAAAACGCCGTAAAACAGTCACGACCTTTCCCTGCTTATATTTTACCCGGTGTTGCACTTGGTGCTTTGTGCGGATATATCTACAATGTAATCGGCACAATAAGTGAAGACTAATTTTTTAAGCTAAGTAAATAAATCTCCGGAAAAAATTATTTTTTCATTGCCATCAGTTGTTTCAACAGTAAGGCTTCCGTCATCATTCAATTTTTTGATCAATATTTCTTGTTTTTGGGCACCGTCTTTTTGTTGAATCAAAAATTTTTTGCCCAAAAAATTTGTTCTTTTCTTGTATTCCGCCGAAATTGACAAAAAACCTTCTTCTGTAACTTGTTTGTATCCTTTTTCAAATTCCGATAAAAGCAAATTTAAAAATTCATTTTTGTTAATTTCTTTGTCTGTTTCTATATTTAGTGCAGTAGCGGGTTTGTCAATTTCAGCCAATTCCGTTTTTTCCATATTCAGGTTTATCCCGATACCAAGCACAACACCTTTAATTTTGTTGTTAAAAAGTTTTGTTTCGCACAAAATACCGCAGATTTTTTTACCGTTGACAAGTACATCATTAGGCCATTTTATTTCGGGTTTTACTCCGTATTTTTCAATAATTTTTGACACTACAACAGACAAATATTGTGTCAGATTTGCAATATAATCTTTTTTTTCCGGTTTTAAAACAAAAGACATATAAATGTTTTTGCAGTTGTCAGAAACCCAAACCCTGCCGAATCGGCCTTTACCTTGTGTTTGGATGTTTGCTGACACAACACAAAAATCTTCAAGGTCTTCAAAATGTTCCAACGACCAGGTGTTTGTCGAGTTTACGGTATCAAGTTCAATCAATTTCATGTTTATTCGGCATTTTTTCTAAGCAGCAATACTTTTCCGCTTTCGTCATAACACGCATTGTCCACCCAGTGTCCTATGAGTTTTTTGTTTGAATCATACAAATACTGTTCTGATTTGGAGACAACAAATGTTGCATTTTTAAATGCACCGTATTTGTTGTACGCAACAGAACTGTGAGGATAAACATAATAAGGTTTGTTTAAAACATCAACCTTGAACAAAGCACCTTCCGAGCTGTAATAATAGTTGTGATAAGGGTCATTGTCATATCTGACACCGTATGTTCCGTCTGAAAACAATGCCAAAGTTCTGTTGCTGATTTTGTTTTTTCCGTTTTGCAAGCCTGAATAATTTGCCTCAAAATTCGGATCATACCAGTAATCTCTAAACTCATTCGGGCCCAGTGCATAGTTTATATTGTTAAAAACTTCTTCTCTTGCAACTTCCGCATTAAACTCTGCATTGCCTTGAAGAATCAAAGCAGAAGCAGGTAATGACAAAAATAATATAAAAACAAGTATCAAAAATTTTTTCATACATAAATAATATAATAAAAATATCCCGATTGTCATTAATATGAATCGGGATATTTTTAATTTTTATTGCCTCAAAAGGCAGTTCAAAAAATTATGCACTGACTTTTTTTGCTGATTCAACCACTACAGAAAATGCTTCGGGTTCATTTACAGCCATTTGGGCAAGCATTTTTCTGTTTTCATGAATATTTGCTTTTTTCAAAGCATTCATAAATTTTGAATAGCTCAAACCGTGCTGTCTGACAGCAGCATTGATTCTTACAATCCAAAGACGACGCATGGTTCTTTTTTTGTTACGTCTATCTCTGTATTGATATTTGAGTTTCTTCATTACAGCAGTATTAGCAACTTTGAAGATTCTGCTTCTTGCACCAATAAAGCCTTTTGCAAGTTTTAATATTTTTTTATGTCTTTTTCTCAAGACGTTTCCGCGTTTTACTCTCATTTTTCAGACCCTTCCTATCTTGAATACTTCTTATACGGTAATTCTTTTGAAACCAAGTTCAAATGTGTTTCAGAAACCTCTGTCATACCTGACAGTCTTCTTTTTCTGCTTACAGATTTGTGCTGAAGCAAGTGTTTTTTACCGGCTGAACGTCTCAAGATTTTACCGGAAGCAGTCACTTTGTATCTTTTTGCGGCTGCACGATGTGTTTTCATCTTTGGCATAGTTTTCTCCTTTCGTGGTACTCACGGGTGTTTCCACTTTGTACCGCAGCACCTGTTCTTACTTATCCGGAAGCTGTTATCCGCAGCCCCCTTGCGTGACCCCTGTGACATGCCGTCCACAGAGCATCTCCGTATAAACAATTGTAAAACAAAAAGAAAACCATGCAAGATTGTTTTTAAAAAATTAAATATTTCTTAATTTGGCACGAAATTGTTTTTTCACTATAATTAAAAACGTAATAAGAATAAACACAAGGTGGATTTATAGTGATAAAAGAACAATATTTTCCTCAGGAGATTGAAAAAGAATGGCAAAAAGTTTGGGAAGAAAATAAGTTTGGAAAAACTTACGATGATTCCGACAAACCAAAATATTACGCACTGTCAATGTTTCCATACCCGTCAGGCAAACTTCACATGGGGCATGTCAGAAACTATACAATTACAGACGTAATCGCTCGTTTTAAAAAAATGCATGGTTTTAACGTGCTTCATCCGATAGGATGGGACAGTTTTGGTCTGCCGGCTGAAAACGCTGCCATACAGCACAACGAAAACCCTGAAAAATGGACTGATGAAAATATTGCTTATATGAAAATGCAGCTTAAAAAACTCGGACTTATGTATGACTGGGATAGAGAAGTTGCAACCTGCAAACCTGATTATTACAAATGGACTCAATGGCTGTTTTTGCAATTATACAAAAAAGGACTTGCCTACAAAAAAGAAGCAGCCGTAAACTGGTGTGACAAATGTGCTACAGTTCTTGCCAACGAGCAGGTAATTGACGGCAAATGCTGGAGATGTGACAGCGTTGTGGAGAAGAAATATCTCTCCCAATGGTTTTTGAAAATCACAGATTACGCTGAACAGCTTTTGCAGGATATTGATAAACTTGAAGGCTGGCCGGACAGTGTCAAAACAATGCAGAAAAACTGGATTGGTAAATCTCAGGGTGCAATTTTAAAATTTAAAGTAAAAGAAATCGAAGGGTTGGAAATTCCTGTCTATACAACCAGACCTGACACTGTTTACGGTATCACATACCTTGTTGTTGCACCTGAATACAAGGATATAGAAAAACTTACAACGCCTGAACAAAAGGAGGCTGTTGAGGCTTATCGTGCTAATGCACGTAAGATGACGGAAATCGAAAGACTTTCAACAGAACGTGTAAAAACAGGTGTTCCGTTGGGTACCCATGCGATAAATCCGTTTAACGGCGAAGAGTTTCCTTTATGGACAGCTGATTATGCACTTGTAGAATACGGAACAGGTGCCGTAATGGCTGTACCTGCTCATGATGAAAGAGATTTCGATTTTGCTAAAAAATATAATCTTCCGATGAAGGTTGTAATTCAAAACCAGGAAAATCCTTCTGATTGCAAAGATGCTGCTTATACAGAACCCGGCGTTCTCGTAAATTCGGAAGAATTTAGCGGCATGGAAAATGAAAAGGCTAAAAAAGCAATTACACAAAAAGCTGTAGACGGCGGATACGGAGAATTTGAAACTCAATACAGACTCCGTGACTGGTTGATTTCCCGTCAGAGGTACTGGGGTGCACCGATTCCTGTTGTTTATTGCGAAAAATGCGGCCCGCAGCCTGTGTCGGAAGACCAGCTGCCTGTGAAACTGCCTGAGGACGTGGATTTTAAAGTTGTAGGAAAATCTCCTATTCTTACTTCTAAAACATTTTTGGAAACCACATGTCCTGTTTGCGGCGGAAAAGCTACAAGAGAAACAGATACTATGGACACATTTATTTGTTCAAGCTGGTATTATTTGAGATATTCCGATGCAAAAAATGCAAATGCACCGTTCAGTAAAGAACTTGTAAACAAATGGCTGCCTGTTGACCAGTACGTAGGCGGTATTGAACATGCTATTTTACACCTTTTGTATTCAAGGTTCTTTACTAAAGCGTTAAAGGATTTGGGACTTTTGGATTTTGACGAGCCGTTCAAAAATCTTTTGACACAGGGTATGGTGCTAAAAGACGGCTCAAAAATGTCAAAATCAAAAGGCAATACGGTTGATCCCGATGAAATATTTGAAAATTACGGGGCTGATACAGCCAGATTGTTTATTCTTTCTGATTCACCGCCGGCAAGAGATTTTGACTGGTCTGATGCAGGTGTTGAGGGCTGTTACAAATTTTTAAACAGAGTGTGGAGATTGTACGCTTCACAGCAGCAAAACCTTATTTTGGATTACAAACTGCCTGAGGATGTTTCTACGCTTACTAAAGAAAATAACGACCTTGTCAGAACTACACATATTGCTGTTAAAGGTATTACACAGGATATTTCAAACGAGTTTCAGTTCAACACCGTTATCTCAAAATACCGTGAGTTTGTTAACGCAATATATGATTATGCCGGCAAGAAAACCGCATTTTCAGATGAAGATAAAAACGTGTTCAGCTTTGCAATGGTTACTTTGTTAAAGCTTATGGCACCGACTACGGTTCATCTTACGGAAGAATTGTACCACCAGATGGGCGGCACAGGTTCTATCCACGAAACAAAATGGCCCGAATATGATGACAAACTTGCCAAAACTTCTGCAATAACACTTGTTGTTCAGGTCAATGGCAAAGTCAAAGACAAAATAGAAGTTGACTCGGAATCTACAAAAGAAGAGCTTGAAAAACATGCTCTTGAAAGTGATAAGATTAAGCAGGCTATAGAAGGCAAAACTGTTGTAAAAACCATCGTGGTTCCGGGCAGGCTCGTAAATATAGTCGTGAAATAACTTACAATTAACTGTACACGGTTTAACAATTTAGAGGACAAGTTTTTTGTTTTTTTCTGGTGATAATCATTATTACACCGCAAAGAACAAGAGCAATGCCGACGGATATTTTTACGGTCAAATGCTGATTGAAAAAAATTATCCCGAAGAGTATTGCAGTCAAAGGTTCTAATGCTCCTAAAACAGCAGTAGTTGTTGAACCGACCAGTTTTATGCCTATTGTAAGTGTTTCCAATGAAATAATTGTAGGGAAAACAGACAAAGCAATAGTACAAAGCCACAACAGAGGCTTGTCTATTATTTGCAATTCAGTACAAAATTTTAAATTGAAAACGTAAACAAGCAAACCAAAAAGCATCACATAAAAACTCAATTTGTCGGTTTTCATGTGTTTTACGGATTTTATATTTTTTACACCAACTATGTACAGTGCGTAAAGCAATGCCGACAAAAGCACCACACAAACTCCGTACAAATTCAGACTTGCTCCGGGTTTTCCGTTGTACAGCATTAAAATTCCCGTAAAAGTAAGCAAAATTGAGAATATAACTGTTTTTGTGACTTTTTCTTTAAAAAACAAAGCCATTATTACCGCTACAATCACGGGATATATAAAAAGAACCGTGCAAGCTATGCCTGCTTCTATATATCTGAAGGCTTCGAAAAGAGTTAATGAAGAAAGTGAAAAAAACAGCCCTAAAAACAAAAGCGGGAAGAATTCTTTTGATGTTATTTTTAAAGAATCTTTTTTTACAAAAAATATCCATAAACCGTAAATAAATACGGCAAATGCATATCTGTAAAAAAGAACGGAATTGACCCCGATTCCTGCCGCAAACAAAGGCAGGGCAAACAGCGGATTTGTCCCGTAACTTGCTGCTGCTATTGCACCGTTTATTATACCTTGTGTTTGTCTTTTCAATTTTGCTTCCTTGAATAAAATTATTACTTTACAAGATGTTATACTTTATAAAATAAAAAAGCAAAAATTGAAAATATTAAAAATCTTTGTTGAATTTTAAAAAGACTTTACAAAATTCTAGTTGCTTTGGCCTGCTCTGTATCCGCACCATGCAAATATTGCAGGCATGAGTTTGTCGAGATGAAGTTTTCCGACTATAGGGACTTTTGCTACAACAAGAGCCCCGAGAGCATCATCCATGTTCACAATAGAGTCTTTCAGTGTTAATTTTCTATCCGGTTCTTTATCTTTCGGGTCGTTTATAATATTTGAAAGCCAAGCGGCAAGAGGCATACCGGCAATCAAAGAAATCACAATAGAAGCGATTTTGACACGTTTTGAATTTTGGTATTTTGTGTTGTCTTCAATAAGTTTCATCGCTCCGCCGACAAGTGCAGTCGGTACGGTAGCATTCATAAACTGGAAAACGCCTTCTTTCAGTTTTCTTTTTTTATCGGAGTTTTTGTCAAAAACAATACCCGAAAAAACTCCGCCCAAAATACTTGCCGTGCTCAATGCAAGAACTTCTTTCAGTTCATATTTGATTTTGAACAAATCAATTATATTTTTTAAGCCGTTTTGCTTTTTTGCAAAATAAATCATCGGCAGTATGGTTGCAATTATTGAACCTGCTGCGATTTTGTTTTTTGTGGCTCTGTCAGGTTCTTCTATTCTGTGAGTTCTTTTGTAGTGCAAAGTGGAATAAACGCTTTTTGCATTCATTGTATCTTGAAAAGAACTGAATACGTTCTTGTTATTGTTTCTTTTATTTACGGCTATTGACATATAACTATCATTTTATACTAATCAAACAAAATTCTATCATAATAAAACACATAAATATAAAAATTTGCTATTATTAACATGCGAATAAAAAAACAGGAGTATGAATATGATAGTTGATAAACTTGAAAACGCCGAAATGTATTATGTACTGGGCGAAAGATACAAAAAAGCTTTTGAATATCTCAAATCTGTTGATTTAAAAAATCTAGAAAACGGAAAATACTCTATAGACGGAGAAGAAATTTTTGTTTCCGTTCAGGATTATGAAACAAAATCTGAATTGGAAGGCAAATTTGAAGCACACAAAAAATATGCGGATGTTCAATTTATAATAACAGGCCGAGAAGAAATAGGATATGAAAATATAAAAAATTGCAAAGAAACTACATTTTATGATGACAAAAATGATATAGTCTTTCTTGAAAACAAAACTCCTTATAAAACTTTTGTAAACGCCGATGAAAATACTTTTTTGATATTCACCCCGCAAGATGCACATATGCCCTGCATTACAATTGAAAATTCAACCTATGTAAAAAAAGCGGTAGTAAAGATTAAAATAGTCTAAAATGTTACATTTTGGCACTTTGCAGGTTGTAAATTTCTTGTAAAAGATGTTTTTTACATGTAAAATATTATTGTTGAAATTTTTGGATAAAAATAATGGAATTTTTCAGAAAAAATCAAAAATTAATAGTGGGAATAATAGCTATTTCGTTTTTATTATTTATGTTTGCACCAATTTTGGTAGCATTTATTACAGGCAGGTAATAAAATCGTAATATCTTAAGTTGTATTTGGAAAAGACGGGTACCATCATTAATGACCAAATTCAATTTGGCACATAAAAAAAACAGCCGTATTCAAAAATTTATCAAGGCTTTTTTTGTAATAATTTTGTTAATCTCTTTTACACCGAGTGCTTTGTGTAACCAGAGCCACATTGAAAAAAAGAGAAAAGAAACGCATGCAAAAGTTGTCAGACTCAAAAGACTTGAAACAATTGAAACAAACAAGCTGTACAGAAACCAGCAAAGACTCGAAAATGCACAAAAAAATCTGAAAAATTCAAAAAAACAATATCAAAATGCCGAAGAACAACTGTCAGAAGCGGAACGAAACCTCTCTGCCACATTGCAGGATTATTCAGCGACAGAATTTCAATCAAAAAACAGGATCAGACAGATATTTAAAAAGCAGAGAAAAGGTCTTTTCCAGCTTTTGCTCTCCACTACCGATATAAATACGTTCCTTGATCGAATATATTATCAAAATATTATTACCAAAAAAGACAAAAAAAGACTTGCATTTCTCAAGGAAAAATCAAGACGGATTGCTCTTTTGAGAAACCAAATAGAGCAGCAAAAGACAATAATCGCCTATTCAATAAAAAACATAAATGCACAACAGCAATATATTCAAGGAGCAATAAGCCAGAACGAAAGCTCTATTCAAAAATACAGAACAAACCGGGCTTACTATGAAAAAGCGGAAAGAGAACTGGCAAAACAGTCTGAAGCTCTCGGTAAAATGATAAAACAAAATACACAAGGCACTACAGTCAAAGTAGTTTCCGGATTTATGAAGCCGATAGCAGGCCCTATAACATCTCCTTTCGGATATAGAACACATCCTATTTTTAAAAGAACGGTCTTCCATTCGGGTATAGACATAGGTGGAATAAACGGCGGGAAAATACGTGCTGCAAACTCCGGAAAAGTTATTTATTCCGGATGGTACGGCGGCTACGGAAAAGTTGTTATCCTTGATCACGGACTTATTAACGGCAAACCGACTACTACCTTGTACGCTCATATGTCAAACTATATAGTAAGTCCCGGCCAGACGGTTATGAAAGGCCAAGTTATAGGATACGAAGGTTCTACAGGATACAGCACAGGGCCTCATTGCCATTTTGAGGTTCGTGTAAACGGAAAACCGCAAAATCCTTTGAATTACATATAAAAAACAAAAAGGTGAATTTGTGAACAAAAAACTGATACTCGCAATAGTCTTAATATTTTTTATAAGTGCCGGCACAAAATTTGTTTATGCCGCAGAAACTCTTGATGTTCCGCAAAATACAAGTGTTCAGGAAGAACAAAAAACGGATGTTTTGGATTCTGAAATCAAAGACAACAAGTCTGTAGAAGAAGACAAATCAACAGACAAAGACAAAGTTGTTTCTGAAGAGAAAAAAGAAGACTCTGAACAAAACAAAAAGCTTTTTTCAAAGACACAAAAAACTGAAAAACAGGCAAAAAACAAAAGAAACGATGAAAATTCCGACGAACCAGCTACAGAAGTGCTTGTTGACAGCGATACAATAGAATATTTTCCTGAAAGACACGAGTTTGAAGCGGCAGGCAATGCCAAAGTGTCTTTTCCGAGCGAAAATTCCGTTCTTTATGCCGACAAAATTATATTTAATCATGACACAAACTACGTAAAAGGCTATGGAAATGTAGTACTTGTAAAAGAAGGTCAAAAAATTAACGGTGAATATATTCAAGTTGACTTAAATGACAACAATGCCATGATGACACATCCTGTCTTGAATCATATGGCTATCAAAATCAGGGCAAAACAGGGTATCGTGTATGACGCAAAAACAGAAGCGTTGGACGGTAAAGTTACATTTAACGACAAAGCTTTTTATCACTTTACATCCCGTCCTTTGTTCGGATTTGACAACCCGATGATAGAAGAAGCTATTCCCAAAAATTATTTTATCAAAGAAAAATATGACGACAGATGGAGACTCAAAGCAAAAACCATAGTAATCGACAGTTACAAAGACAGAGATATAGCTACTTTAAAAAATGCCGATATTTATCTTAAAGATACAAAAATAGCTTCATCCGGAAAAGTAAAATTGTATACGGACAAAGAGCAAAAATATATCGAGACAAACATGCTTGAACTCGGTTCTTTGAGAAACTTTGGTGCATTTGTTTCTCCGGGTATAGTTTTTCAAACGCCGAATTCTTCAACCCTAAAAATAGGTCCCGCCCTGACACATGGTGACGGAGAAATCGGAGTCGGTGCATTGGGCCGCTTTATGACAGACAAGAACAGAACTGCTTTTGGCTGGTCAAGTTCTCACAGCAAGTTTGTTGTTCGCGGGGATCAGGAAATTACGGACAACTTGAGTTTGCAATACGGTGTAAACTCTTATATGAACAACTTCTTTCTCGGCGGCAGAATGCCGAAATATGGCTTCCAGCTGATACACCACAAAAATTACGACATAGATGATCTTGGTATTCGTTTTCAAAACAGATTTGTAGGCGGTTATTATAAAGACTGGGAAAGCGATTTTTCCACAACAAAATTTGCATGGCAGACCTCTTCACAAAAATCATTGTTTAAATATAAAGATTTGGATCACCAATTTGCATTTGATTTTGGTGTAAATGTACAAACCCATGCCGCTTTGTACGGAACGGGCGACACAATGGGTGTGGTCAGAGCCGGCCCGTATTTGAGCACACAATATCGCTCTTGGCAGCAGTATATAGGGTATTTTCAAGGCGGTCAGGCCGGAGATTCTCCGTTTTATTTCGATAAAAACTTTTACGGAAAATCTAACGTAGTACTGGGCGAATCTTTAAGAATTTCAAAATATCTTACACTTATGTACAGTGCTACAATTGTTGTGTCTGATGATACACCGAATGATAAAATGCTTCAGGAAAACAGATTCTATGCTCTTATAGGGCCTGATGATCTGAAATTTATGATAGGTTATGATGCATATCGTCAAAATGCGACAATGGGTATCACGATGAATGTCAGTGCTGAAAACTCTGATATGCAGTTTAAAAGACTTGTCTTAAACGACCCTGAGGCAATCGGTCAGCACAACAAAAAAGAAAAAGAAAGAATGGCTGCCCAAAAGAAAAAAGCCGAAGAAGAAAAAAGAAAGAAAGCACTTGACCCGATGGACAGATCTGTCAAAGATTATGACGATTACAATCCCGGTTTCAACATGATGCCAGGCGGAACAATGCTTCAGCCGTCACTTATCAGACCGCCGGGAATGTAAAATTAACATAAAAAACATTTGTAGTATAATGTAGAAAAACTTGAAATTTTGACAAGGGGAATATATCCAAATGACTCTAAAAGATTGGTTTGAAACCAGAAAAGAAGAACAACATGCGGCCCGTCCGATTGATCCTAAAATAGATGACAACATTGGAAAACTGTGGGTAAAGTGTTTTAACTGCAATGCCCAGCTTCCGAGAAAAGAACTGGAACACCACATGATGGTTTGTCCTCAGTGCGGTTATCATTTTAGGATAAATGCAAGAACAAGAATCAAACAGCTTTTTGATGAAGGTACATTCAAGGAATATTTTGAAAATATTGCACCTTCAGACCCGCTAGATTTTGTGGATACGGAATCGTACAAAGAAAGACAACAAAAAGCAAAAGAAAAAACAAACCTCAACGATGCTGTTATCACCGGTATCGGAAAAGTTAACGGCGAAGAAATTGCCTGTGCCGTTATGGATTTTGAATACATGGGCGGTTCAATGGGCAGTGTTGTCGGGGAAAAAGTTACAAAAATTATTGAACTTGCACTGGAAAAAGGCCTCCCTGTTGTGACGGTTACTGCTTCAGGCGGTGCGAGAATGCAGGAAAGTGCACTTTCTTTAATGCAAATGGCAAAGACAAGCTGTGCTGTTGCAAAGCTGAATGATGCAAAACTTCTTTATATAAATATCCTTACTGATCCGACATTCGGCGGAGTTACGGCAAGCTTTGGCACTATCGGTGATATTATTATTGCAGAACAGGGTGCCCGTATTGGTTTTGCAGGAAGAAGGGTTATCGAACAAACTATAAGACAAAAACTCCCTGCCGACTTTCAAACTGCCGAGTATCTTATGAAGCACGGGCAGATTGATATGATTGCAAAAAGAAGCGAATTGAAAGATACTCTTTCAAAAATTCTTAAAATTCATCATGCAGCAAAACGTTAAAGACATAAGTTTAATCGGAATAGAATATTATGAAACTTGATTTTGAAAAACCTATAACAAAGATAGAAGAAAAAATAGAAGAACTTAAAAAAATGAGCGAAGAATCAGGCATGGACTTATCAAAAGAGATAGAAGTTTTTGAACAGCAGTCTCACGAATACA
This sequence comes from Candidatus Gastranaerophilales bacterium, assembly GCA_944323115.1. Classification (GTDB taxonomy): domain Bacteria; phylum Cyanobacteriota; class Vampirovibrionia; order Gastranaerophilales; family Gastranaerophilaceae; genus Limenecus. The sequence continues at coordinate 28,996 of CALURG010000074.1, read as the reverse complement.
AAAAAGAACTGTATGAAAACTTAAAACCCGTTCAAAAGCTTCAAATAGCCAGACACCCGAATCGTCCGAACTTTTTTGATTATATAAATCTTATAACGGAAGATTTTGTCGAAATGCACGGCGACAGAGAAGGTACTGACGACAGAGCTATCGTGGGCGGTGTTGCAAGGATAAATGATAAACCGGTTATGATTGTCGGCACGGTAAAAGGCAAGTCCACAAAAGAAAATCTTATTTACAATTTTGGTATGCCGCAGCCGGAAGGTTACAGAAAAGCACTCCGTTTGTTTGAACACGCAAACAGATTCGGACTTCCTATTATTACGCTGATTGACACACCCGGTGCTTATCCCGGAATCAAAGCGGAAGAACACGGTCAGGGTATTGCTATTGCGGTTAATCTTAAAGAAATGGCAAAACTTGAAGTTCCGATAATTGCAGTAATTACGGGTGAAGGCTGTTCCGGCGGTGCTCTCGGTCTTGCTGTTGCAAACAAAGTTCTTGTCCTTGAACATGCTTATTATACGGTAATTTCACCCGAAGGCTGTGCTTCAATTCTCTGGAGAGACGCCGCAAAGGCAGCAGAAGCTGCTGACGCATTAAAAATTACAGGCCCTGATTTGTTGAAATACAATATAATTGACGGAATTGTCAAAGAGCCTTTGGGCGGTGCTCACTATGATTATGAAGCTATGGGAGAGGAACTCAAAAAAGAACTCCTGCTTGCTCTTGATGAGTACAAAAATATGACTCCTCAGCAGCTCAAAGACGACAGATACAACAAGTTTAGAAGAATGGGAGTTTTTAACTCTTAATGAAAGATTATTTTGAAATTTCTGTAAAAATCAATCCTAATGCAATAGAACTTGTAACCGAAGTGTTTTTTGAACGTTTCGAATGCGAAGGTGTTGTTCAGGCGGAAGAAAAATACAAAGACCTGGAACTTGTAGAAACTACAAACAACATTGCCAAAGGTTATATAAGGTGCGAAGAAGAAGACTTTAAACCGTCAGAAATCCAAAAAGTTTTTGACCACGCAAAAGAAGAGCTGAAAGAAGAAGGTTTTACCGATGAAGAATTGGGCAGCTGGGAAATTTCAGCACAAAAAGTTATTAACCAGGATTGGTCTCAAAAATGGAAGGAGCATTGGAAACCGACAAAAGCTTCCGACCATGTGATTATTTGTCCGTCTTGGGAAGAATGTACTCCCCAAAAAGACGAGGTTTTGATTACTCTCGATCCCGGCTCTGCTTTTGGTACGGGAACTCATGCAACTACACAGCTTTGTATACGTGCAATAGAAAAATATCTCAAACAAGGTGATGACCTTGCTGATATCGGCACAGGTTCAGGTATTTTGGCAATAACAGGAATAAAATTCGGAGCCGCTCACGCTGTTGCAATTGATAACGACCCACTGGTTATTGATGTTGCTCAAGACAATGCTCAGGTAAACGGTGTTTTTAACAAAATTGATTTTTCATGTGCAACAGCAGATATGATTTGTGAACAGTTTGATTTTGTTTGTGCAAATATTTTGCATAATGTTTTGGCCGAAATCATGGGTGATTTGAAGGCTATTATGAAACCTTCTTCTTATATGGTTTTAAGCGGCATACTTGATGAAAAAAAGCCGATTGTTCTTGAGGCAATAGAAAATCTTGGGCTAAAAATTGTTGAAACAATGACTCAAGAACAGTGGGTTGGAATTGTTGTTCAAAAGGTTTAAATTTGCTGTCTTGGATTACCGGCGTTCACAAGGTTTAGTATTCAATTTCGAAATAATATAATAAAATTTCTCCATTTCATCAACCTTGTTCACATGGGCACTGGGTTCGCTTTGCTCACACGGCGTGCCCGCACGGAATCCGCCTCTTGAAATACGGACGCTCACGAAAACTCAACGTTTCCGCTCGCAAGGGGCGTTCCGCTTCGCTTCAGCCCCGTCCGATTTCGCAAAAAAAAGCTGTTGAATAGGGGTTCAACAGCACAGTCTAAACAGGGATGATAAATAAATTATATATTTTGTAAACTTGATATTTCAGTATATGGATAAGATACATATCTTGTATTTGAATGCAAAACATTGTACAAATCATCTGAAGATTTTAAAAACGTTAATGACTTATCATTTAACATACGCAAAGTCATTTGTTCCTGTTTTGCATTTGTTATTATAGTTTGTATGGGGAAATATTCGGAGAATTTTTCAATTATTGAAGCAATTACATAATTGTATAAATCTGCATCTATAATTACATAAGATACACCTGCAATTTCAAGATATCTTTCAGCAGATTCGGCATCGGAAACAGAAAAAATATTTTTTTCACAAATACCTGCATCAATACATCTTTCTGTTAAGTCAGAAATTGTTTTCAGATTGTTTTGTATTAAAAGTATTGTGGTTTTGTTTATCATTCTCTAATTCCTCTGTATTCTAAATATCGAACTTATACTTTGATTCTTTATATTTAAAAAGGCAATATCCTTCATTTGATGTAGTTTAAGATTTAAAAAAAGTGGTAAACATTCATATTATTCTTTGAGGCAATAGACAAATACAGCGAATATTTTTAAAATACATACATGGAAAATATCGGAAAGAAACAAAAAATCGTAATTATAGGCGGTGTAGCGGCAGGTCCCAAAATTGCCGCAAAACTTTTACGTTCCGGAACAGATTTTGATATAGATTTGTATACGGAAGAAGATATGATATCTTACTCTGCGTGCGGATTACCGTATTATGTTGAAGGTCTTATAGAAGACTCAAACCGACTTATCGTTCGTACTCCCCAGCAATTTGAAGAAAAAGGTGCCAGGATACATCTCAACAAAAGATGCACAAAAATTCTGCCGGATGAACACAAAATAGCTGTTTCAGATACAAAAACCGGAATAATTCAACAGGTGGAATATGACAAACTTGCAATTGCAACAGGTGCAAGACCTATCTTGCCACCTATACAAAATTTTCATTTAAAAAACATTTTTACCATTCGAAAAGTAGCGGATGGTATAAATATCAGAAATAAAATCAGAGAAGAATCAACAAAAAAAGCAGTCATAATAGGCGGCGGTTACATCGGTGTAGAAATGCTTGAAGCTTTCTACAAAAACAATCTTGAAATAACTTTAATAGAAAAAGACGACCATATCCTCTCTATTTTTGACCCGGAAATCAGCGATATGATAGCCCAAAATATTGTTAATATGAGCGAAGGAAAAGTAAAAATTCTTACATCAGAAGCCGTTATGGCTTTTGAAGGAAATGAAAAAGTTGAAAGAGTGGTCACTTCAAAAGGAAACATAATAGAAACAGATATTGTGCTGATTGCAGCAGGGGTAACACCAAACACGGAAATAGCGGCTGCTGCCGGCATTGAACTCGGAGTCAGTAATGCAATAAGAGTAAATAACAGAATGCAAACATCCGTAAAAGATATATATGCAGCCGGCGATTGTACTGAAAATTTTCATCTTGTTTCAAAAAATTATTGCTGGATACCGTTGGGCTCTACTGCAAACAAAGAAGGACGCTGTGCGGCAATAAACATGTCCGGACAGTATGATGCATTTCCCGGTGTTCTCGGCTCCGCAGTAACAAGATACAACGGTCTGACAATTTCTCTGACGGGGTTGAGCGAAACTGACGCAAAAAAATTCGGTTTTGATACGATAAGTTCTATAATGACAAAAAAAGACAAAGCAGGATACATGCCCGGTGCCGAAGACATCACAATAAAGCTTGTCGTTGATAAAAGATTGAAAAAAATTCTTGGTGCACAAGCTTTTGGCGGAGGAGACGCTGACAAAAGAGTCAACACCGTTGCTTCTGCAATAATGGCAGAACAAACGCTCGACAATTTCTTGCATACGGATATAACATATGCACCTCCTTTTTCTACGGCCGTTGATCCTCTGATATCAGCAGCTCAGGCAATAAATAATAAATTATATGTATAAAAAACCGGCTAAAATCAGCCGGTTTTTTTATTTTCCCCAAATCAAGTATTGCCTTTGTTTTCCTCTATTAGTCCGTTTTGTGTTTGTTTTATTTCTATCCCTAAATGCTTTGTTCTAGTCAAGCAGTGCTTCCAAAATTTGAGCATTTTTTGTTGCCAGTGAATTTTCTCTGATTTTTTGTTTGTGAATATATGTTCTCAATGCTTCTCTGATAAGTTCGCTTCTTGTACGGTTTTCATTTTCTGCTACACCGTCAATCTTGTTTAAAAATTCTTCGGGCATTGAAATTAAAACTCTTGCCATAATTGATTCCTCCAGTTATATCTTTTTGTATTCTCTTTTGTGGCTTGTGTTTCGGAATTGTTTTTCCTTACTCTTATATAAAGTTTGATTTCTATAAAAAATTGCTAAAATGTATCTATAAAATATATACAAAATTTATAAATCCTGTATTAATAAGCTTTTTACTAGTTTACAAAAGTTAACAAAATTACATTTTGAAAAAAGTCTCTCTCCACCGTTAATAATTTTCTGTGTTAAAATTTTATAAGGTAACAAAATCCAGAACACAAGGAGAGATAAATGACCGCAACAGAATTGAAATGCGATGTAAAAGATATGGCTCTTGCAGAACAGGGCAAAAACAATATCGAATGGGCAATGAAAGATATGCCCGTTCTTGAGAGAATCAAAGAAAGATTTAGAAAAGAACAGCCGTTTAAGGGTTTAAGACTCACAGCCTGCGTGCACGTCACAAAAGAAACCGCAGCGTTGTGTATTGCAATGAAAGAAGGCGGTGCCGATGCGGTTTTGGCAGCATCAAATCCACTGTCTACACAAGATGATGTAGCAGCTGCACTTGTAAAATACTGGGGTATTCCGGTTTACGGTTATGCCGGTGAAACTCCCGAAACTTATGCAAAACACGTTGAAATTGTTTTGAACCACAAACCAAATATTGTCATAGACGACGGATGCGACCTTGTTGCAACAATTCACAAAACCAGACAAGACTTGATTCCGAATATCATCGGATCTACAGAAGAAACAACAACCGGCATTATTCGTCTTCAGGCAATGGAAGCTGACGGAAGTTTAAAATTTCCCACAGTTGGTGTAAACAACAGCTTAACAAAACACCTTTACGACAACAGATACGGTACAGGCCAAAGTTCAATTGACGGAATAATTCGTGCAACAAATATCCTGCTTGCCGGAAAAACTTTTGTTGTGTGCGGATACGGCTGGTGCGGCAAAGGTGCGGCAATGAGAGCAAAAGGTCTTGGTGCAAATGTTATTGTGACAGAAGTTGACCCTCTCAAGGCTCTTGAAGCAGCAATGGAAGGCTACAGTGTAATGCCGATTGCTGATGCTGCAAAAGTCGGTGACATATTCCTTTCTATCACCGGTGACAAAAATGTTGTCGATGTACATCACATGTTAACTATGAAAGACGGTGCTTTTGTATGTAATGCAGGACACTTTGCTGTTGAAGTCAATGTTAACGGTTTGAAAAAAGAAACAACCGAAATCAGACAAATCAGGCCTTCTTTGGAAGAATACAAACTTAAAAACGGCAAATCGATTTATGTATTGGCCGAAGGCAGATTGGTAAATCTCGTTGCCGCAGAAGGACATCCGGCTTCTGTTATGGATATGAGTTTTGCAAACCAGGCACTTGGTATTGAATACATTGTAAAAAATCAAGGAAAACTTGAAAACAAAATGTACACACTGCCTCATGAAGTGGATGTGGAAATTGCAAAAATAAAACTTGATTCTATGGGAATAAAAATTGATACTCTGACTCCGGAACAGGAAGCTTACCTTCACAGCTGGAATTCGGGTACTGTATAGTCAGACAACAATTTCTTAATAAAACAAAACCTCCGTCGTATTTTTTCCAAAAGAACGGAGGTTTTATTTTTTCATACAATCAACTAATTCCAGTTGTTTTTTAACTTCTTATCCGGACAGTTTATCTTTTTATTTCATTTCAAGAATAAAACCGCCGTTGTCAGCATTTTGGATAGCATTTTCATTCATTTTTGCTCTGAGATTTTTAATATATTTATATACATAGTCTCTCGGCAAATCCAAAACCTGTGCAAGCTCTTTTGCATAAACAATGCTGTTTTTATTATTCAAAAAATGTTCAAAAACAGCTTGTTCTCTGGGGGTTAAGTTCTTTTTAAAAGTAATCTGAATTTCTTCTTGCACAGCTGCCGGTGCTGTTTTTTCAGCTTTTTTAGATACTTCTTTTTCAACAATTTTTTTAGAAGTTTTTTTAGGAGTTTTTTGTTTTGTTTTTTTCTCAGTTAAAATCTTTGTCAAATCTCTTTGTGCTTTTTCAAGGGAAATTTCTTTTTCTCTTTCAAAAGATTTTTGAGCCAGAGAACTGATTTTTTCCGCTTTGTAATTGGAAGAAGAATCATTTTCGGATTCATTTGACACATATCTGACTTCGGATGAATGTTTGTAGACTATGTCTGCCATATCATTTGTTTCTTTTTCATTGTTAATGACTTTGCCCAATTTTTTTGCATAATCTTCTAATGTAATTTTTTCCAAAGAACTTCTCCATTGTCTTATTTCTTCTTTGGTCAAATAATTTGGCATATTAATAAATCTCCTTGACTTAACTGTTTATGTGGCCTTAATCCCCGAATAATCACAAAAACTATTCTCACATCAAATTCCACTATTTTTAATTCATATACGGATTTAAGGTATCTATAATCTATCAAAAATTATTGTAAAAATCTAATAAAATCTTTAAATTATGTACTAAATTTTACAAAAAATGTTACACAAATTTTTCATCTTTTATCAAATTCCGAACAGAATTACGCACTTTTTCATCCGTTTCAAAGATTTGTTCAATTGAAGGATTTTCAATATTTTCATGCGAGTTAACCATAAAGTTTGTAATTTCATATATATTCCACAAAGAAATTTTTTCATTTAAAAAAGCAAAAACGGCTTCTTCATTTGCGGCATTCATTACAACGGGAACTGTTCCACCGGCTTTGCCGGCTTCAAAAGCCAATTTCAGACACGGAAATTTTTCAAAATCAGGTGCGTCAAAGTCCAATCTTGCAGCTTTTATAAAATCAAAATTTCTTGTTTCAATTCCTTCAAAACGATTCGGATAAGTTAAAGCGTATTGGATTGGAATATGCATAGTCGGAAAACCCAGCTGTGCAATTACACTTCCGTCAACGTATTCGACTGCACTGTGTACAATACTCTGCGGGTGCACAACAACCTGTATTTTGTCATAAGGCATATCAAAAAGGTGATGTGCTTCAATAACTTCAAGCCCTTTGTTCATGAGCGTAGCGGAATCTATGGTAATCTTTTTTCCCATATTCCATCTCGGGTGATGAAGTGTTTCTTCTACGGTTGCGTGTTTTATATCATCTATTGTTTTTTCTCTGAAAGGTCCGCCGGAAGCTGTGATAATAAGTTTTTCAACTTCTTTTCTGTTTGAAAGACACTGGTGAATCGCACCGTGTTCTGAGTCAACAGGCAGAATTTTTACGCCTTTTTCTTTTGCCCGTTTCATTACGATATCACCGGCCATTACAAGAGTCTCTTTGTTTGCAAGTGCTATATCAACACCTTTTTCTATTGCTGCGAGCGTAGGTTTTAAGCCGGTTTTCCCCGAAACAGAAACAAGTATTCTTTCATTTGTTTTGTCTGACGCAATTTCAACAAGCCCTTCATCTCCGTGAAATACATTAATTTTCGGAAATTCTTTTTCCAAAAGCTGGGCATTTGATTCTGATTTTACACAAACATTTTTTGGATTCAACAGTTTAATCTGCTGCCTCAAAAGTTCTACATTGTCACCCCCGCACAGAGAAACAACCTCAAAAAAGCCCGGCATTTTTTGGATTACTTCCACTGCCTGTCTGCCAATTGAACCTGTTGAACCTAATATTGAAATCTTCATTTGTGTTTTATCCCCTCTTAAATACAATGTCTGAGGCGGACTCGCTTGTAGAAGTGTACACACTCTGCCGAGTAAATATGCCAGTGGCATATTTGTGAGAGGTAGCGAGTGACGCCAAGTCTAGCATTTTGCGGAAGTGACCCCATGCACTGTCTTGAAATCAGACGCTTCGGAAAACTCAACGTTTTCCTTCGCATGGGGCAAAGCCCCGTCTGATTCCGCTTGTTGCCTGTGCTGGACTTGTTCGCAATGAATGGACTTGACTAATGCACAGGTTCAACAAGTAGTCGGGGTCAGTTGACTATATGAAAATTATAAAATAAAAATCTGTTTATATTAAAATTAAAATCAAAATTTAAATAAAAAATAAAAACAAGGAAATCTAAACTTATGGAAAAATATATTTTAATTACGGGTGCGTCATCGGGTCTTGGCAAAGCTGCCGCAAAGAAACTTGCACAAGAGGGTTATAAAATTTTTGCCGGAGTGAGAAGACAAGAGGATAAAGAACAACTTGAAAGTCTAAACCCCAATATCAGTGCAATATTTCTGGATGTGACAGATGATGAAAGCGTAGAAAAAGCATTTGAAACAGTTTTACAAAAAACAAATGAAATTTTTGCTCTCATAAATAATGCCGGCATAGCATTGGGCGGTCCTGTGGAGTATCTGCCCGTTGAAATGCTACAAAAACAATTTGACGTAAATGTTTTTGGTGCAATTCGTGTTGCACAAAGATTTTTACCCTTGATGAACGGCAAAGACAACCGTATTTTGAATATAAGTTCAATGGCAAGCTATGGTGTATTCCCGTTTGTTTCGCCGTATTGTGCTTCAAAACGTGCTTTGGATATGTTTTTTAATTCACTGCTTGTTGAATGCAAAAACCCAAATCTGAAAATAATTTCCGTAAAACCGGGTGTTGTTTCCACACCAATTTGGAACAAATCTGTTGATGCGTGTGAAAAAACGTTTGAAAATGTGTCTCAGGATTGCAGAAACAAATATGAAAAAGAACTGTTGTTTCTTGCCCAAAATGCAAGAAATAACACTCAAAAAGGCCTGAAAGCCGAAGATATAGCAAATCTTATTTCAAAAATTTTATCTTCAAAAAATCCGAAACTGTCTTACAATGCAGGTAAAGATTCTGTTTTTGCAAGATTTTTATCTTACCTCCCCCAAAGAGTATGCAATTTTCTGGTTAAAAACGGGCTCAAATACAGACTTAAAAAATAATGTCCGAACGGTAGACCCCGCTTGCATTCAAGAAAATACAGGTTTGTAAGACTCATAAACCTGCTTTTGGTAAACTGAAAGAAGTACAAACATTGTTGTTGTTATTGTTTTTGTCAGACAGAGAAAAACTGTTATTAAAATTTTTGTAAAAAGTGTAATGTGGAGTCTAAACACTTTTTTTAAGATACTCACGTACAATTTTTATTCTAAAAAGTATTAAGATTTGTAAAAAAGAAACAGCTAACTCCTAAAGTTTAAAAAAAACCTTCCGAATACATGAATACAGTCTATTATTTTGGAAAAATTTTAAGGAGTATCGGCTATGTTCAATAACGTAAACTTGTTTTCAAACTTAACACCGGCACAAATAAAAAAATATGACTTGGATGGTGACGGAAAACTTTCCGACACGGAGAAAGAAGCTGCCCAGAGCAATATAGAACAAGAATCTCCCCAATCCAACGGCACAACAACAAATGAGTTGCCGCTTGATTACAAATATGGTGTTGTTATTTCTTCTTACAGTGAAACAGGCGAAGAAAAAACAGTTTACGATATGCCGTCAGAAGCAAGAAAAGCTTTTAACACAATGAAAGAATCATTTATTGAAACTTATATAAAAGGCCTTCAAGAAGATAGTTCATTGTCAGACAATGAAAGAAAATCTTTGATTTCATTTATAAATTCAAAATCAGCTGCATTTATTGACCAATGGATGAAGAAAAATACTTCCGGCCCATACAACATGGAAGAGATTTCTTCTGCTTATCTTGAAAACATAAACACACTCCTCACAGAAAGACAAGAACAAAGTGCTGCTGTAAAAGAAAAAATGAATGCTTTGAGAAACAGCACAGTTAGCCTTGAGCAACTGGCAGGTACAATTGAAAAAGCAGATGCAGATTATATGACAGACACCGAGTTTGAAGAAATAAAAGGACAAACTATCGATTATATAATGGGTAATTTGTTAAACGGTGAAGATATTTCTGCATTTTTAAGCGGAATCAACCCTAATTACAAATCAAACCAAAATTATAAAATAGCTCTTTCCTGTTTAGAAGCTATGCAAACAGAAGCCGATCCGGCAAAAGCTCAATCCTATCTTGAAAGAGCAGAGCAATATTTCGGTTCCTTCTTGGGCACCAAATCAGAAGACGGTACATCAACATTTACTAATGCAATAAGCGCACAAAATCTTGCTATTGTAAAAAAAGAAATGGTTTCCCAAATTGATGTAATAAATGACAGACTCAATGAGCAATACTTTGACGGAATGGCAGCAAACGGCGAAGAGTATACAGACGAAGATGTTGCAACACACCAGCAAAAATATGAAAACATAAAAACAGCTTTCCTCGCACAGTATGAAGGTGACGGAACTGATGTTGAACAGGCATATAATGCATTTGTTGAAGAAGTCGAAGCCGCTTCAAAAGAAATAGAATTGCTTATACAAGAAGCATCAGACAAAGACACATATCAGGCACTCAAAGATGCCGTTGAAAATGCAGGCAGCTACACAAACCTTGAAGAAAAAGATAATATCTTAAATGCTGCTGTTGATTATGCATTGACTGTTCTTTTAAACGGCGAAGAAGATACCGCTTTCCTTTCTTCAATGTTCCCCGAATACAAAACAAACAGCAAATATGTTCTTGCAAAACAGCTTTTGGGCGGACTTGAAACATCAGCAACCCCGAAAGAAGATTTTGAACAAGTTCAACAGCTATTGAGTGAAATGAAAGACAGCATGTCTGCTTCCGCTGTAGTTATTGCACTTGACAAAGAAGATGCAAGACTCGCTCAAGTACAAAAAGATGAATACTCTAAACAACTCGACAGTACAATAGATAAACTTCTTGAAGATTATTCAAATGAAACTAAAACGATAGAAAGAAAATCTCTCTTAAAAAGAAAAAGAGAACGTGAAGTCTTGGCTCACTCGGCAGAAGATGTTGGAGTTTACTCTCAAAAACTTCAAAATATCAGAACAGCTTTTCTTGAACAATATCAAGGTGACGGTACTGATTTAGAAGACTCATTTATTGAATATGTCAACAAAATCAATACAGAAACAGATACCGTTATGGCAAGTATTGATGCTCAATCAACAGAAACTGCATACAACAGCCTGGCTGATGCAGTACAAGCAACCGGCAATTATATGAGTGCAGACGAAAAAGAAGGTATAGTAAAATTTGGTGTTGATTATGTTCTGTCTTTGATGAAAGACTCAGAAGAAGGCACATTCCTCTCAGCCGTCAATCCTTCTTATGCAACAAACGGAAAATATGTACTCGCAAAACAATTGTTCGACGGATTGGAAACTTCCGCTACACCGACTGAAGACTATGAACAAATTCGTACTCTTCTCAACGAAATGTTCTCTTCAATCAAAGCAGAAACAATACACTCTGTAGTTAATACTATGATTGAAGAAAAAGCTGAAGAAGAAAAAATAGAAGCAAGCAAAAATGTTAATATAACAATTTCTCAAGTTACTGAAGGCGGACTCTTCGGGTATAACAACAAAGATACTCACGGTGACGACGACGATGTCTATACAGAATTTAAAATAACCGACGGTCAAATTGAATGGACTCACGGAAACGACGCTCCGGACATAAACAAAACTATGTCTCAAATGCTTGATAAGATAAAAGATATATTGAAAGAACAACTCGGTGACTTGTACAATGACGAAATGATAAATAATATTTTCAATCAAGCACAAATTGATGCAATCCTTGAAATGGAAAATCCAAGAGGCCTTCACAATGTTTCTGAACTTGTTGATGCAGTATTAAATAAATTCAATCCTCTTATGAGAGATGCGTTACATGAAGAAAAAGGAATGAGTACAATAGAGGCAAACTATGGTGATACTTCTATCACAAACGGTATTGAAGAATTCTTTGGAGAAGATGATAGATTCTATTACAAAGATACAGCAAAAGATCCAGAAGACGGCCATGTATACCTCAATAACAGTGACAATGGTGACTACCAAAATATTATGAACGAACTATATTCACGTTTGGTTGATAAATATAAAGCCGCACTTGGCGATGAATTTGACGAAGAATCATTCAAAAAATCTTTCCAATCAGCACAATGGAATGCTCTTGAAGTAATGAAAGGAAATAAAGAACTTGCATGGGGCGGTTCTTGTAAAGGAGACAAGCACAAAAACAGCTTTAATGTTGTAGTAAATCAAACACTCTATGAACTTGATAAATTGATTCAAAATTGGTAATAAAAAGCCCCTGAATAATACAGGGGCTTTTTTTATTTTTATACGTTAGTATTTCTTAGTTCATTGTATGCCGTAACAAGCCTGTTTCTCATTTGGATAGCCATTTGCATTGTAAGGTTTGCCTTTTGTGAAGCGAGCATAACATCGTGTACGCTGATATCACCGCCTGAAGCAAATGTTTCAGCCGCATTGTACGCAGCATTTTGAGAGTCGTTTACGGAATTCAACCCGTTTGAAAAAGCTTTTGCAAAAGTATTTGCCATATTTTCTACATCGGACTGTCTTCCCGTATTTTGTGAAACAGCTTGCTGCACCGTAGGTTCAATCCTTTCAAGAGGAGATACACCCATATTTTCCAAGCCCACATTCATTTGGATACCGGTATTTATAATAGGACCTTGTGGAAGTGAGCTTCTTTGCTGCATTTCCTGCTGCAAAACATTGTCAAAATCAACCATTCCCTGTTTGTCAAAGTTGATATTCAATGCCTGCATTTCGCTGTTTAGGAAACTGTTGTAATTTTTTATTGAATTGTTCCCAATCATATTCGGATTAAATTGCATTTTGTTTTTCCTCTGGATTAAAAATTTTTAGAATTATATTCTCAAAGCTGCCGAAATCATGCCCTTTGTAGTTTCTGCTGTAGTTACGTTAGCTTCGTAAGCACGGGAGGCCGAAACCATGTTTACCATTTCTTCAACCACATTTATATTCGGCAATGTAACAAAACCGTCTGCGTCTGCTTCCGGATTGTCCGGGTCAAAGATTGTTTTGTAAGGATCGTTTGCCGGTGTAATCTCGGCAACTTCAACACCTTGTGATATTTGTTTTTCGTCGTAAGAAATACCGCCTTTTAGTGCGATAGTTCCGTTTGTAGGGCTCCAGTATGCTTCGTGCTGTCCGTCAGGAAACGGCGGTGTGGCAGAGCCCAGTCTGTCAGCGTAAACTGCTCTGAAAGAGACATTCTTTTTGACATAAACACCGGGTGTTCCGTCAGGATTTCTTGTTGTGTTTACGTTTGCAATATTGGAAGCAATGTTGTCCATCATTGTTCTTTGTGCATACATTCCGCTTCCTGATATGTCAAATGCTGAAAAACTCATCTAATTATGCACCTCCGCCCCTTACTACTTCAAGCAGATTAGATACAAATCTGCCCTGTACTGTGGCTAAAACATTGTACTGCTGGCCTGTCTTTGCCATATCCATCATTTCTTCTTCAAGATTTACATTGTTTCCGTTTCCGTAATCAATCCATCTTGTATCCCTTATAATTTCAGGATCATAATTGTCAGTATCTGCCGTAACCTGTTGTATATAGAGCATTTGCTCCTGCGGCAAACGCTGTGCTATATTTTTGGTCATCGGGTTTGAATAATTTTCGGAATATCCTACTTTATAAGTCTTGTCTTTTTGATAAGCCAAACTGTTTTGCATTCTCAAATCACGTCTTATATCATCTTTTTCAAGAATTGTTCTTAACTGGTCTTCAAATGCAACACGTTTTCTTTGATATTCAGGAGTCATGGCGTTTGCGGTATTTGAAGCAATTGCGGTTTGTCTTTCGACAAGGCCGTCCATAGCAAGATTTGATACTTCTATTGCTCTTACGTTAAACAAATCCATTTTTTCCTCCTTTCCGTTTTCAAAAACTTTCTTACAATTTAGGTATTGTTACTTCAAAAGTTGTACCGTTTTCATCTGATTTTACAAGATTTAAGTCTCCGTACTGGTCTTTCATTGCTTCTTTTGAGACATACAACCCAAGACCCGAACCGGTTGCTTTTGAGGTATAGCCTTCATCAAAAATCTTGTCTTTTTTGTCTTCTTCTATACCGCAGCCGTTGTCTGTGAAAACAATTTTCAGCATATTGTCTTCAGATTCTTCGGTTTTTATTTTGATTAAACCGTTGTCTGACATAGCGTCCATTGCGTTGTACAAAAGATTTATCATTACATTCAAAAGCTTGTTTTCATCAGCAACTATATCACCTTGAAATTCATTTGAAACTTCTATTTTGATATTTTTTTCCATAGCTTTTGCCTGAACAAGATTTATTGCAGATTCAAGAATTTTTGAAAAACAATGTGTTTCAAGCATTGCACCTTGAATTGTACGTAATTCATTGAGAAGTACGTCAATTGAATCTTTTGATTTTTTAATACTGGAAACAGCATTGAGCATAGAATCTTTCAACTCTTTGTTCGGAACTTTTTCCAGTCTTTTTTCCATTATTTTGGAATATAAATCTATAACTGAAAGATGATTTCTTATGTCATGAGAAATTGTTTTTGTTTTTGTGGAAATATATTCATATTTTTTCTCAATGTCATCATTCTCACTCATTATAGAAGTTTCCGCTTGTGACAAAGAGGCTTCTTCAACAAAAGAATCAGCAAAGTTTATAAACTTGTGAATAGCTTTGTTTAACATTTCATTGCTTCTTCGTTCAGGAGTGTACTCTTGAGTGTATCTCATCAAATCGATTTTAGAATTTTCGCTGATTATTCGGACAACATTATTTACGTCTCTTGAATTCAAAAGGTAATAAAGACAAGAGGTGTCTTTGACATTTTCCGTAGAATAATCCCACAAAATTACAGCGGAATACCTTGCAGACAGCACAACCAAAAACTCTGTCTCTCCCCAAATATCATCTTTTGTAAGATCTTCGCCATTTGTCACAGAATCAAAAGAATACACTTCCGCATTTGTAAATTCCAGCCTTTTTAAAACACCTTCGATACCATTTGTGTCAAAGACCCGCATTAACACAACGGCTTTTTGTGTCTGGGCTTCCAATAAAGGTTCCAGAGCAAAGCGAAACAGGCCTTTTATGGTCTGTTTGTTTACGGGTCTTGTTTGACCCAAATAAATTAAATCTTTCAAAAGATTTTTTTGTCTGAAATTTGCTCCGCCCATTTATATTCTCTTACCATTATTTATTTTTTTATTTAAGCCGGACTCTTCCGATTATTAATTTTATTTTTTTATATTGCAGAATTTTCCTGCATTGCAGGAAAATTCTATATAGCAATTTTTACTTTTCTTCTGTTCAAAAATCCGTTGTTCAAGGCATACAAAACAGCCTGTGTTCTGTCATTTACCTGAAGTTTTTGGAAAATGTTGTTTACGTGTGTTTTTACCGTAGTTTCAGAGATGAAAAGTTTTTGGGCAACACCTTTGTATGTGATACCTTGTGTCAACAAATCAAGAACTTCTTCTTCACGCTGTGTGAGATAGTTCAAAAGATTTTCTTCGTCTGAAATAACTTGTGTTTCTTCTTTGAATGATTTTTGGAAATACTCAAAAAATCTGGAGGATAAAGTTGCAGGCAGGTATATTTTACCGTTTGCAACTTCATCTATAGCATAGATGAGTTGTGCAGAAGCCATTGTCTTTAAGATATAGCCTTTTGCTCCGATTTTCATAGCTCTGAAAATTAAATCAGGATCATCGTAGCCCGTTAAAGCGATGGTACGCACTCCCAAATCCAATTTTTCAATTTCAGCAATCGCTGTTAAACCATCTTTTTCAGGCATATTGATATCCATCAAAACGATTTCGGGACGATACTTCTTAATAAGACTAATTGCAACACTTGCACTTGTAGCTGTTGCCACTACATCAAAATCGCTTTCAATTTCAATCAATTCTTTGATTCCTGACAAATGTTCATAGTTGTCATCAACCAGAATGATTCTTGCTTTCTTCTTAAATTCAAGACCTCTTCTCATCTGCTCCCCCCAAGATTTTTTATTTTTAAGTTCTTTTGTCATTCCTGCCTTTTCGGAATGTCCGATGTAACCGGTTAGTTTTGAATATTTTTCATGTGATTATATTATTTACACATGGTATATTACCCCTAAATGCAGTAGTCTCTCATCGACTATAAGGTTGAAATATTCAAAAAAAATGCTATATCCGGCAATCTAGGCCATATGGTCTAGAAACAGGTGAAAAGCATTGGGAAACAAATGTTTTGCAAGTTAAAAAAAGATAATTTATTAGTATTACTCAAAAAATCAGACATACATATTTTGAATTAGATACCATGTATGATTTTGAAAAACATTGAATATTAAAATGTTGTCTTGAATTTTGACAAGACAACATTAAACTTTTAATTAAAAAAAACACTATGACAATTTTGAAAAACAAACTTAATTCTTTTCGCAATATTCAATAAGTTCATTTTGCCAATCTTCAACTTTTTCTATATAGAAATCAGCACCTTTTTTCATACAAAGCTGTCTGTGTTCTTTTTTTGAAGAAGCAGTCATAACACCAATTATAGTATTTGAATCATTTATTTTAGACAATTTTACAAGTTCGTCAAGCAGAATAAACCCTTCCCTGTCAGTCGGGATAAACAAATCCATGATAACAAGCTTGAACGGACGTTTTTTGTATTTTGTAATAGCATCATATATCTCTTTCGCAATAACCACGTCATAGCCAAGATTGCGAAACATAACACCAAGCTGATAAGTAATTACACCCAAATCATCAACAATGAGAACGTTTTTCGGATTTTCTTCTTCTTCAGTATATTCCTGCTCTGATGTAATAGAGCTTGGCTTTTTTTCTTTTGAAGAAGAATGGAGTTCTTCAATTGCATCTGTTTTTGCTTTGTCTATTTTTCTTTTTATGTCAAGAATCAAGTCTTTCAACAAGTCTACATTTATATTTTTTTCTCCCGGAGGTATTTTACCCACGAGGCCGTAGAGTTGCTCCAAAAACTCTTCATCAACTTCTATTGTTCGTTTTTTAGGTTGCTCTTCACTCATAAGATTATATTATCATACTTTTTAATTTTTATTAATAATATAATATGTGGTTTTTAAAAAAAATGCCACCATTTTTTTTCATGATTTTTCTTTTTCAATTTATAAATTAAATTTTTAAGTATTTTTATTAGCTGTGTGTCACTCAGGTTAAAATGTTTTTGCAAATCTTTAAGATATCTGCCGATATATTTTTCGGCAGAATTCAGGTCAGAATTTTTTTTGTTTAAAAGATTCTCTTGCATACAAACTAATAATATCGAGAAGCTTGAGGAAAAACATTGTCAAAAAGAGTAATAGCTTGTGTGTAAAATTTAGTCATAAGCAATTTCAATATTGTCATGTTTGAGAATACCGGTAATTTTGTCAAAGCAATCTTCAAAAGCTTTGACAACAACGGGGTCAAATTGGGTGCCTGAGCCTTTTTTTATTTCTTCTAGAGCTTCTTCGACACTCACTTTATTTCTGTAGATTCTGTTTGAAACTACACTGTCAAAAGCATCTCCGACAGCTATTATGCGTGAACCGAGAGGAATATCTTCTCCTTTTGCTCCGTATGGATAACCTGTACCGTCATATTTTTCATGATGATATTTTATTATTTCAACAACATCTTTCAGTTGTTTTATATCTTCCAAAATTTTTACACTGTATGTGATATGTTTTTTGATTTCGTTGTACTCTTCTTGCGTAAGAGTATCAATTTTGTATAAAACTTCGTCAGAAACACCTATCATACCGATATCATGCAGCATGCCTGCAAGTTCAACTTTGCCTATATCAATAGATGACATACCGAGCTGTTTTGCAATTTCTATGGAATAGTATGTAATCCTTTTGCTTCTTCCTGAAGTAAAAGAGTCTTTTGCGTCCAAAGCACCCATGATAGCTTTTATTGTTCCTGAAAACAGCTCTTTTAAGTCAGTAATAAGTTTGTCATTGTCATATTTAAGCTGGTAGTATTCAAGAGCCGCAGAAACAATCAGCTGTAATTCATCAGGGTTGAAAGGTTTTTTTACATACCTGTAAATTTTTGCATAATTTATTGCATCTATCAAAATATTTGCATCAGAATATGCGGTCAAAAGAATTCTCATAGTTTCCGGTTTTGCAAGTTGAACTCTTTTTAAAAATTCCACCCCGTCCATTTCAGGCATTTTGTGATCAGAGATGACAAGTTCAAAATCTTTTTCTTTTAACAATTCCAATGCATGCAACGGCGATGTTGTTTTTTCAAGGTTGTATGTACCTCGAAGAGTTCTGTACAACAACGCCAGGTTGTCTTCTTCGTCATCTACAAGTAAAATATTGTATTTCTTTTCCGCCATTTTTTATATATCCGTAGTCTATTTTTTGTGTTCCATTTTTATAGGTAAGGTGATAATAAACCTGCTGCCCTTGCCTTTTTCTGAAATAAGGTCAATTTTACCGTTATGATTTTTGATAACTTTATAGCTTATAGCCATACCGAGTCCTGTTCCTTGTCCGACTTCTTTTGTTGTAAAGAACGGGTCAAATACTTTTTTGCGGGTATTTTCATCCATACCGCATCCGTTGTCCTCAAACTCTATTATAACATTTTTGTTATCAGACTTTATTCTTATCCAGATATCACCCTTATCCTGAATAGCAAAGGCTGCATTGTCCAGAATGTTCATAAACACCTGATTAAGCTGGCCGCCGTAGCCTTCTACATGGGGAAGGTTTTCTTGATATTCTTTGTGGATAGTGATTCGGTTTTTCATTTTGTTATGCAGAATATTGAGTGTTGTATCAATTTCTTTCGGCAAATCCACATTGTTTATTACAGCTTCTTCAAGTCTTGAGAAGTTTTTCAAATCCAGTACAATATTTTTTGTCCTTTCCGTGCCTTCCTGACAGCTTCTTATAAGTTCCGGCAAATCTTCTTTCAAAAAAGCAAGATCCATTTCTTCTTTCAACTCTTTTATCTGCTGCTTGTGTTCTTCCGTCAAATCTGTTTCATATTCGCTGTATTTATCAATCAAAGACATCATATCGGCTGTATAATTTTTAAGATGTATCAGGTTTCCGTATATGAAATTTACCGGGTTGTTGATTTCATGTGTAATTCCGGCAACCAATTCACCCAGTGATTTCATTTTTTCCGAATGAACCATCATGGCCTGAGTGCTTTTGAGTTCCGAATAAGCTGCTTCCAACTCTTTTGTTCTGTCTTTTACCTGTTGTTCCAAAGACTGATAGAGTTTTTCCAAAGATTCCGCCATTTCGTTGTAAGAACGTATCAGACGATTGATTTCAAGATAATTTGTTTCTTCGAGACGGTGTGAAAAATTACCTTTTGCAAAATCTCCCAAGCTTTTTATAAGAATATTTATAGGTTTAATCAAAATACCTGAAATCAAATTGGACAAGAAAAATCCCAAGAATATAAAAATAAACACCATCGCAAGCATGTTGTCACGAAGCATGTCCAGATAGATTTTTGTAATAGGTTCATTATAAAAACCCAGTTCTATTAATTTTCCGTTTTTCTTTACGGAAAGTTTGTATATATTTTCTGAGATTGGTTTTTCTTTAGCTCTCTTTTTCAAAGACTTGTCAGAAATTTTATTTTCTCTGAACAACTCTTTCAGCTTTACACTCGGTTCTGTTTTTATATAAACCTTCCCTGAGGTTTCATCTTTTATGGTGACTACGGCTACGATGTTGCTGTCTACCATTTTTTGTGCCGTTTCTTTCAATTTTGCATAGTTGCCGTTTGTAAGCTGTTCACCGAGAGTTTGAAAAATAGTTATTGAAATAGAGTCATTAAGATCTTTTGATTGTCCGGTAATCTGTTGTGCAAGGTTGTTTACCGTAGCAATAGAATACCAGGCTATGCAAAATACGGTGATTGCAATAAGCATTGTGGTAAATGCCGCAAATTGTGTACTTAATTTTGTTCTGAATTTTTTCTTTGTTTTTTGCATGTTTCGCACCAAATTTTATTTCATAAATTTATTTAATTTCTTTTTCTTTTTTGTATTGTCAAAAATACTTCCTATGTTGTACCCGAGCCATCCAACAATAACGGCACCCGGTATAATAATATACAATGAGTACAAAAGAGTGTTTAAATCAATCAAACCTTTTGTCCTGACAAAAATAATTGCACTGCATAAAAACACTGTCAGACTTGCTGCCATTCCGCTGATTTTTTTTGCATTTGTAAATCCTTGTTTTGCCATATTTTTCTACGATTTTTATTTGTTTGTATTTTCTGTCTGTTTTTTGAAACAAAACTGTACGATAGCTATTTTGTCAATGTTTTTAAGAGCAATAAATCTGCCGGAAACGACTTTCTTTGCAGGTTTGTTTTTCATGTGTATTTCATCGACTCTGATAGGTTTGAAATAGCATCCTATAGGGATATTGCTTTCAAGAGAAAACTCTATCAAATAATCCTTTTCTGTTGACAAATCCGCGTCTGTCAATATTTTCATGCCGCCTGCACTTAAATCAACAAATTTGCAAACGTAATCTTTTTCTCCGTCTTTTAAGGTAAATTCCTTATCCAAATCTATTCTTGTATACTCTCTTCTTTGGAGTATTTCGGAATTCTTTTTGTCAAAAGCAATTGAAAGAACATTGTTTTCAGCATCAATACTGCCGATTTCCGTTTTAAAATACAGCATTCCTTCGTCTACTACGGTAAATACCTCGATAGGTGACTTTGAAGAATAGTACTGCATATCATCTTTGTCTATACAAATTTCAAGTATATTTTTTTCAAATTTCTTTATTTTGGATGACAATGCTCCTTTTACATCTTCAGGAACAACAAAAACGTTTTGATTTTTCTTTAACAACTTTTTCATATATACTATTCTTTCCGATTATCTTAAAACTCTTAATTTCTCACTGCCGCTACTCTGACGACACCTATTGATTTTGCTTTTATATTGTTGCTGATTTCATTATACGACATAACCGCAATTTGTGGATACGTTCTTTCGATGAGTCTTCTGAACGGAAGCCTGATAGGAGAAGAACAGAGCAAAACAGGCTGATTTCCGGAAGAAGTAATAGCCTTTTCAAGTTCGCTGTTGAGATTATCCAAGAGTTTTCTGGTGAACTCTGGGTCAAGTGTGAGACTTGTACCATCCGGACTAACGCCTTGTGCAATTGTATTTTCAACTTCAGGAGCAAGCGTAACCGCAAGAAGCTCTCCGGTATCCGCAAGATTCTGTTTGCAAATACTTCTTGAAAGAGCTTGTCTGACTTGTTCCGTGAGGTAATCTGCATTTTTGCTGACTCGGGATTGAAGACTCAAAACTTCCAGTATTGTTTTCAAATCCCTTACGGAAACTCTTTCTTTGAGAAGGTTGTATATTATCTGCTGTACTTCCGCAACCGTCAAATCTTTCATCAAATCCGAAACATATTCTTCCGAAACTTCTTTTTTAAGGTTGTCAATAAGCTGTTGAATATCCGCACGGGAAACAATTTCGGCAGCATTTTTCTTGATAACTTCCGTCAAGTGTGTAGAAATCACGGCAGAAGGACTTACGACTGTATATCCGTATGTTTCGGCTATTTCCTTGTCTTTTTCTTCAACCCAGATTGCCGGCAAGCCGAAAGCAGGCTCTATCGCACTGATTCCGTTTATTCCCAAATCGTTGTCTGAACCGCCCGAGTTCATGGCAAGGCTTCTGTCGGGATAAACTTCTCCCGACTCTATCGGCACACCTTTCAGTTTTATTTGATATGTATTAGGAGGCAGCTGCAAATTGTCTCTTACACGTATGGAAGGCAGCACAATACCCAAGTCCAGTGCAGTCTGGCGTCTGATTTGTGCTATTCTTTCAAGCAAATCTCCGCCTTGTTCCACGTCAAGTAAAGGAACAAGCCTGTAGCCTATTTCCATTTCTATTGTTTCTACATTCAAAAGCTCAATGACACTCTCTCTTGTAGCTTTTTTCTTTTTCTTTCCGGCTTTTGGACCGAAGGCAATTTCTTGTTTTTTGGCTTCTTCTGCCGCTTTTTCTTCTTCGACTTTTTTAATTTTTTCAGCTTTGTTTTTGCTGAAAGCAAGCCATCCGAGAGCAAGAGAAACGAGAATAAACGGTATTGTCGGCATGCCGGGAACCATTCCGAGTAAAAACAGAAGAACAGAAACTATTGCCAGAACAATCGGATTTGAGAACATTTCTTTTTTGATATCATCACTTAATGATTCTTCCTGTCCGCTTGCACGTGACACTATCAAACCTGTTGAGAAAGAGATTAAAAGAGCAGGAAGCTGTGAAACAAGACCATCACCGACTGTCAGGATAGTAAACGTGTTCAGTGCAGTCATGATATCCATTTTCATCTGCCAAAGACCGATTACAATTCCGGCAAAAATGTTTACAACAGTGATAATAATACCCGCTGTGGCATCACCTTTTACAAATTTTGAAGCACCGTCCATAGTACCGTAAAAATCTGCTTCTCTTTCCAGTTTTCTTCTTCGTGCCTTTGCCTGGTCTTCGTTTATAAGTCCGGAGTTCAAGTCAGCATCAATAGACAACTGCTTACCGGGCATAGAGTCCAACGTGAACCTTGCGGATACTTCAGCTACTCTGGTTGCACCGCCTGTGATTACCATAAAGTTGATAACAACAAGCAGGATAAATATAATGAAGCCGACTATGTAATTTCCTCCGACAACAAACTGCCCGAATGACTGAATTACCTCTCCGGCTGCACCGTGCAAGAGGATAAGTCTTGTTGAACTAACGTTCAAGCCGAGACGAAATATTGTTGCCACAAGGAGTATTATCGGGAAAGAGGAATACTCCAAAGGCTCTTTTATAAAAAGACAAACGAGCAAAATTACAACTGAAAGAGAAATATTTAGGGTAAGCAAAATATCCAGCAGCATAGGAGGCAGCGGGATAATCATCATAGCGACAATTATGACAATGCCGATTGCCATTATAATATCGTTATTTTTAAGTAAACTTGCTAATGCTCCCAGATTCATTTTATTAAAATTATTATTTCACTCTTTCCCAATATAATCATAGCCTATACATGCGAATTTATCGAATTGTTTACCAAACTTAAATTTTTTTGAAACAAACTTCACCTCCAATTATCCGAACAACTACAGCAACAAAAAAATATTGCGGTAATTAACCAAATAGCAAAAAATTCCTATTTTGTGTTTTATATTTTAAAATACTTGTAAAAAATAATCAGGAAAAATTTAAAATGGAAATACACTCAAATTTACTGCACCAAATCCCTGTACCGAAGCAAACATTGCAAAAGAAAAACAATACACCACTCGTTGCGACCGTCAAAGTCGGAGACGTCGAAGAAGGTGAAAGAGTGTATTTTGACGAACCGGTTTTTAAAAATTCATTTTTAAATAATATTTTTGTAAAAATAAAACAAAACTATCTAAAAAAAAGAATCGAAAAACTTGAGTCCATACCGGAAAACAAAAGAACACCCGTACAACAGGCAGAAATAGAAGCCAACAGACTGTCCGGAGAAATTTTGTAAAACATACGGCTTGGATAGAAAACAGCATATCAAAAATTTGCTAAAAAATATCTCTGCCGGATATCAGGCTGTTTAAAAATACTAAAAATCACGGTTTTGGTGCAATATCGGCTGTTGTATATGACATAACAAGACGGATACTTGAATTTGATTCTTGTTCATGCAATGAATATACTTACCATCTGAATTCGATTCAATATTCAGATGAGTCTAAAAGATTGGACGTACTAACGTTTGAAAAAAAATATAAAACTGGCGAAACATGCAGGTTTTTGCTACGGCGTAAAAAGAGCCGTTGAGACAACAAAAAAACTTAAATCGGAAAACAAAGAAAAAGAGATTTTTGTACTTGGTGAATTGATACACAATTCACATGTTATAAATGAGCTTTCAAATCTCGGTATACATACGGTTGATGAACTCCCTGACAATCAAGAGGGTGTTTGTGTAATACGCAGTCACGGAGCTGCACCTGAAATTTTTGAAAATGCACGTTCAAAAGGCTATGAGATAGTTGATTTGA
Source organism: Candidatus Gastranaerophilales bacterium (assembly GCA_944323115.1). Lineage (GTDB taxonomy): Bacteria > Cyanobacteriota > Vampirovibrionia > Gastranaerophilales > Gastranaerophilaceae > Limenecus. Next base: position 4,747 of record CALURG010000074.1, on the reverse strand, counting down.
CTTGTTTTGACGTAAAAAAAGTTCAGCAAAAAGCCATACAGCTTGTGCAAGAAGGTTTTTTGCTTGTTATTGTCGGAAAACCCGAACATCCTGAAGTTTGTGCAATAAAAGCAAATGCCCAAATTCATGGCGAAAATGTTATAGTTGCCCCCGATGTTGAATCTTTGAAAAATTTTGAAAAAGAACTTTCACAGCACAAAAAAGTGGGAGTGGTTGTTCAGACTACACAGAGAATAGAAAATTTAAAAAGTGTTGTTGATTATCTTCTGCCTTTGACAAAGGAATTGAAAATTTTTAATACAATATGTGCTTCAACTTCTTTAAGACAAACGGAAGCAAAAAATCTTGCAAAAGAATCAGACTTGATGATTGTGGTCGGAAGCAGAAAAAGTGCAAACACTTCTCATCTTGCGGAGATTCTAACGGGGATTACTTCTACTATTCACATAGAGACGGATGAAGAGCTGAACAAGTATGAAGACTTAATTAAAAATGCTCAAAATATAGGAGTTACGGCAGGTGCCTCCACTCCGGACAACATAATAAATAATGTTATAAAAAAATTGAACAGCTATTAAACATAACGAAAGGAAAATAAAAATGACAACAAAACAGTTAGATGAATTCGAAAGATTGCTTGAAGAGTCTTTCAAATCAAAATTGAGTGTAGCCGATGTAGTCAGAGGCTTGATTCTTAAAAAAGAAAACGACGGATATCTTGTAGATATCGGTGCAAAATCAGAAGGTTTTCTCCCGAACAAAGAAATTCCTTCTTCAATGGTTGACGAAATTAAAATCGGCGACTGCAAAGAATTTTATATTCTTAAAGAAGACGAAGATGAAGAAAACGGAATGATTTTGTCACTCAAAAGAGTTGCTTGTGCTCAAGCATGGCAAAATCTTCAAAATGCAAAAATTTCAGGAGAAACAGTTATTGCAAAAGTTGTTTCTCTTGTTAAAGGCGGCGTAATCGTTGAAGTTGAAGATTTGAGAGGTTTTATACCTGCTTCTCAATTAAGAACAGGCATGCCGTTTGACGGTTTGATGAATCAGGAAATCGAAGTAAAAGTTCTTGAAGCTGATGCAAAAAGAAACAAACTTATCCTCTCTCAAAGACAAGCTCTTGCAGAACAGAGAGAACAACTGGTTGATGAAGTTATATCAAATCTCGAAGTTGACCAGGTAGTCGAAGGTGAAGTTGTTAGAATTGCTGATTTTGGTGCATTTATTGATATCAATGGCGTAGACGGACTTTTGCCTATATCCGAAATTTCTTGGCAGAGAATCAAACATCCTTCCGATGTTTTGACACTCGGCCAAAAATTGGAAGTTAAAGTACTCAAAATTGACGAAGATTTGAAAAGAATCAGCTTGAGTTTGAAAAGAATCGGCGACAACCCTTGGGAAGAAATCGAAGACAAATTCAAAGAAGGTGAAATTATCACAGGAACAGTAAACAAAGTTACTTCTTTCGGTGCGTTTATCAATATCTTCCCGGGTGTAGAAGCACTTCTGCCCGTTGCAGAAATGAAAGATTCAAATGCAAATCCTTTTGATATTTACAAAAACGGTGAAGAAGTTAAAGTTCTCATCAAAAAATTCACTCCGCAAGAACACAGAATTGCTTTGAGTGTAAAAGATATTGAAGAATAAGTTTTTTCACTTTTTACAAAAGCCGGCGGTTATTAAAATCCGTCGGCTTTTTTATACCTGTTTTACACTGCGGAAATTTTAGGAAAATATATTTTTTGTTCTTGTGTATAATATACTAAGGAGCAGTCGGATAATCGCACAGACGAAAAATTCTGTGAGGAAAGTCCGGGCACCTTAGGGCAGACCGCCTGATAACATCAGGTGCGGGCGACCGTGAGGACAGTGCCACAGAAATGCAGACTGCCGATGATTCCTTTTCAGGAAAACAGGCGATGGTGCAACGGTGAGGTAAGAGCTCACCGGCAAGGCTGAGAGGTCTTGGCCAGGTAAACCCCGGTTGGGTGCAAGGTTGACTAAAAGGTTAAGGTGACCCGCCGTCTTTTGACAAACCGCTGGAGCTTGCAGGCAACTGCAAGTCGAGACAGATGATTATCTAAAAACAGAACCCGGCTTATGAGCTGCTCCTTTTTATTTTTAATAAAATATTTACAAAATAAATGTTCTATACAAAAAGTAAATTGTACCGGAAATAAGAATACATACAGGTATTGTCAAAACCCATGCCCAGACTATATTTCCTATAACGCCCCATTTTACAGCATGAGCTTTGTAGGTTGTTCCCACGCCCATAATAGCTGTAGAAATTACGTGAGTCGTACTCAACGGAACACCAAAATGCGAAGCCGCAAGAATAATGGAAGCTGCCGATGTTTCTGCTGCAAAGCCGTTTATGGGTTTCAATTTAATAATTTTGCTTCCCATTGTACGAATAATTTTCCAACCGCCGGACATTACGCCCAAACTCATTACGGTGGCACATGCCAAAATTACATAAACAGGAATGTCAAAACTGCCTTCGGAATTGTGTTGAATAATTCCTCCGGCAAGCAGAGCAAGTGTTATTATACCCATAGTTTTTTGAGCATCGTTTGAACCGTGACTCAACGCCATAAGACCTGCGGAGAAAATCTGACACCTTCTGAAACGTCTGTTTATCTTGTCAGGGTTAACCTTGTAAAATATTCTGAGAAGTACCGCCATAACAATCAAACCGGTACAAAAACCTATAACAGGTGCCATAAACATAGGAGCAACAACTTTGTCCACAAGTTCCATAAACCTGACACATCCCCAGCCGGCATTTACAACAGAAGCCCCAATGAGTCCTCCAATCAATGCGTGGGAAGAACTGGACGGAAGCCCGAAAAACCATGTAATCAAGTTCCAAACTATTGCTCCGCACAATGCACAGAATATTACATGCAGTGTTATAGTTGAAGGATCAACAATCCCCGCACCGATTGTCTTTGCAACGTGCGTACCTGTCAATGCACCCGTAAATTCCAGTGTGGCCCCGTAAATTACAGCCTGACGGGGAGTCAAAACTTTTGTGGATACCACTGTGGCGATTGCGTTTGCCGCATCGTGAAAACCGTTTATGTATTCAAAAACCAGTGCTCCAGCTACTACAAGTATTAATAATGCTATTGAAACCGTCATATAAATCTTTTTCTTTCTAAATCCGATATATTAAAATTTCGCAAATGTTTTACAAAATTCTGTTTTTAACTCTGTTTTAGCACAACATTCACTACCGCATCCGACACTGAAAAACAAGCATCAAGAGCATTTTCAATATCCTTATGGATGTCTCTGAGTTTTATTACCGTAAGAGCGTCATACTTGCCTGAAAACAGCTCGTCCACAGCGTGATAATGAATTTCATCCCCATGTGATTCAATCTCTTTCATCTTAAGATTTGTTTCTGTCATTTCTTTTATAGAGCTTGATTTTTTGAAGTTGTGGATGATAATTTTCAATTCTTCCGTTGCTCTGTAAAGTGTTTCGGCCTGTTTTTTCATGTTTTCAGTAAAGGTTTCCAACCTGTAGACTTTCAGGTTTAATGAAGCTTTTACTATTCTTTTTGTAATTTTATTCAACAAGGAAGCTATTGCCTGAATATCTTCTCTGTCAATCGGTGTAATAAGTGTCACATTCAGCTGGTGCAATGTTTCTTTGAGAAGGTCATTGCTTTTGTGTTTTAGCCTTTTTGCATTTATTACGTGGTCTTCCGTTAAAGAATTTGTAACTATATCTTTGTAGAGTTTTGCAACATCAAGACATACTTGGGCACTCTCTTCAAAAAGAGTGTAAAAAACCTTTTCTTCGGGAGGCAAAATGTACGCCAACAAATTGAATTTGCTCATATTATTAATTCCTTTCACTAACCGGTATGGCTAAAAGCCACACACAACCACTCTATCATAAAAAATGGATTTTATAGCGTTTAAAAAGTATTTAGTAAAGAAATTATTACAATTTTTAAATTGTTAAATTTTGGTTAAAAAATAAAGGACTTTTTGAAAACAGGTCAATAATATAGGTGTTAAGAGGATAAGAAATTGAAAGGAGCAGATTATGAGATTTTTAATAAAAAAAACACCGGACAGATTTTTAAAATCAGTTAACGACGAAATAAGTTCAATTCTAAACAGAAATTTTGAAAACTTGTATCCCGATTACGGATTTGAAGACACTGACAAACTTATGATGCCTGTTGAAATCAAAGAAAAAGAAGACCACTTTGAAATCAAAGCAGAACTTCCCGGTATAAAGAAAGAAGATTTGGACATAGATATGGACAAATCTCACATAACAATCAATGCAAAAAAAGAAGAAGAAAAAGAAGAAGATTCAAAAACATACAAAAAATCAGAATTTCAGTATGGTGAATTTTCAAGAACCGTTTATTTCTCTGAAGAAATCGATACGGAAAATACAAAAGCAAAACTTGAACATGGCGTTTTGAAAATCAACGCACCAAAAATGAAAAAAGAAAATACAAATGGCAAGAAACTTGTCGTTGAGTAATAAACAACCCCTATTTTGTTTTACTCATATCCGCAAACAACTGATGGTAAAAGCCCTGAATTGAGACAAACTCAATTCAGGGCTTGCTTTTATACCTTACCCGGCAGCCGTGCACAGTTGACCGGTGAAGAAAGTATCGGGTTAGATACGCCGGATATACAAAATTTATCAAAGTAGCAAAAATTTTTATTTTTGATATTTCATGCGGGTATGAAAACTTTAC
>CALURG010000073.1 GCA_944323115.1 Candidatus Gastranaerophilales bacterium | reverse complement strand
TAAAGGCCGGAAAGAAACTGATTGTTGCTGATGCTGTTTCTACTGTAGATATAGAACAAATAGCTCTGGCTATAAAAAAGTGTGAAAATAAAATTCTTCCTGCAGGCACATCGGCTTTTGCACAGGCATTGAGTGAGTTTTGGCTTGCAGATTTGGATAGTGAACATATTATAAAAACATTCCCTAGGCTCCCAAAATTTATAGTATCAGGCAGTGCAACACAAATTACTGCAAATCAGATAGATAAACTTGAAAAAAGCGATGAATTTGATAATATTCTTTCTATAAGTTTGGATTTAAAAACTGTTCTGAACGGGGTAACAGATGAACTTGTAAACAGAGTAGTTTCAAATCTTCGTTTTGATAATACAGTAATTGTTCATACTTCAAATCTTATAAAAGAGTTTGACGGATTTTCTGAAGATTCTTTGAATGCGGATTTAACAAAGTCTAATTTAGCAAGTGTAATAACTGATTTTTTAGCGGAACTTACAAGATGTGTGGTGTCGCAAAAAGAAGCTATTCTTATAACTCTCGGCGGTGAAACTTCTTATAAATGCTGCAATGCAATAGATGCCTGCCAGCTTCAACTTGTAGATGAAGTCGCTCCGGCAATTGCACTTTGCCTTGATCATAATGCCCAGTGGATTGTTACTAAATCCGGCAACCTTGGCAATGCAAATACATTAATAGATATCTTAAAGTATTTCGATACGCACGGCGGTTTACAGGATGTCTAAAATTGCAATTACAACAGGTGATCCAAATGGTATAGGAGCGGAGATTACTATTAAAGCTTTAAAAAAGCTTAATTTGCCCCCTGATAGTGTTGTTTTAATTTCAAATAAAAAAATTTTGGATTTCTACGAGGAGCTAAGTCATTCAGAACTTGTTTCAGAATCTCTTTTAATAAGTAAAAAATATGAAATTATTGAAATTCCGTATAATTCAGATATTGTACCCGGGCAAGTTACTAAAGAAGCCGGAGAATTTTCTTTTCAATCGGTTAAAAAAGCTTGTGAAATAAGACCTAAAGCTTTAGTAACAGCGCCTGTTGCAAAAAATGCTCTATATCTTGCGGGGCATCAATTTAACGGGCAGACAGAAATTCTACAGAAATATCTTGCACATGATGGACAGCTTGCTGAAATGCTATTTGTTGCAGGACATTTCAGAGTTTTATTATTGACACGCCATGTTGCATTGAAAAATATTATGCTTACAAAAGATATGGTTGTTGAAAAAATTCTTAACTTAAAAGAGTTTTTTGTAAAACATTTCGGGATAATTTCCCCAAAATTTGCACTTTGCGGGTTTAATCCTCACGCAGGGGAGGACGGAATTCTGGGACGCGAAGAAATTGATATTTTAATACCTGCTGTTGAAGAACTGCGCTCAAGAGGAGTTAATGTTACAAACCCGCTTCCTGCTGATACTTTATTTATAAAAGCTTTGGATTATGACTGTTGTATCGCAAATTATCATGATCAAGGCCTAATCCCTATAAAAACTGTTGCAGGTGATAAAACCGTTAATATGACAATAGGCCTCGACATTATAAGGACATCTCCCGGACATGGAACTGCTTTTGATATCGCAGGTAAAAATATTGCGGATGAAACCGGTATGATTGAGGCGATAAAAGCAGTTTTATAAAACCAAAAAGACCTCTTATTAAAGAGATCTTTTTGCGATTTAATTTTTTGTAAAATATTATTTGGCAGGTACTGCAGTACGCTTATCGTTCCAGAAGTCAACAAGCATTGAGCAGAAGAATATACTTGAATATGTTCCGATAGCAATCCCGAGTATCATACAAAGAACAAAATCTTTTGTTGTTACACCGCCGAAGAAATACAATGCAAGAAGTGTTATCAAAGTGGTTAGTGATGTATTGATACTTCTTGTCAATGTCTGGTTTACTGATGCATCTACAATTTCGCCGAATGACATTTTCTTTGAGTAGTAACGAAGATTTTCTCTTATTCTGTCAAATACAACGATTGTATCATGAACGGAGAATCCGATTACAGTTAAGATTGCCGTAATGAATAAACCGTCAATCTGTACGTTGTAAACAAGGCCGAGTATTGAAAATATACCGCAAACAAACAATACATCGTGCAGTACACCAAGTATTGAAGCAAGTGCATAATCAAATCTGAAGCGGAATGACAGATATGATACAAGCACTAAAAATGCAAGAGTTACTGCAAGCAAAGAATTTTTGAATAACTCTTTACCCATTGTCGGTCCGACTGAACTTACTGAGATTAATTCCGGATTAGTGTAATCTTTTTGTAATTGTTCAGTAATCACTTCAGTTGTGTTTGAATTTTTGTCAATAAATTTTGTTCTTATTGAAATAATAGAACTTATATTTGATTTAGTATTTTTTTGCTGGTCGCTGTTTACGTTCAAAATTTGTATGTAAGGATTTTCAATCCCTGCTTTTTCAAGATTTTCACGTGTTTTTGCAATATCGCTGTTAGAAAGTTTTTGTTCTAACCCATATTGCAAAATTGTTCCGCCGGTGTAGTCAATACCGACTTTCATTGGAGCATGGTTTGGGTAAGTTACGGATGAATAAATCATCGCGATAATCCCCGGAACCAGAAGAAGGCAGGTTAATGCCATCCACCACCATCTGAATTTAACTATATGAACTAAATGTTTTCTACCTGTATTTATCATTTTTTTATCCTCTTTATCATTTTGTCAGTCGCTTCGCTTTTCGTGAAATTTTTATAATATATAAACTTAATCAAGAATACCGAAACGGGCTTTTTCGCGTTTTGTTTCAGTCGCTTCATAGCTCTGTCCGATTTCATCTTTTCTTAATCCGAACAGTGCCGGGTGTTTGAGTTCTCCTGTACCGAAGATTAAG
>CALURG010000072.1 GCA_944323115.1 Candidatus Gastranaerophilales bacterium | reverse complement strand
TTGAAGGACCTATCGGTGCTGTCAGAGTCGGTAGAATTGACGGTCAATTCATTGCTAACCCGTCTTATGCAGATGCGGCAAAATCAGATATTGATATTGTTGTTGCAGGTACACATGATTCTGTAATCATGGTTGAAGCCGGTGCAAAATTTGTTACTGAAGACGACATTATGAATGCTGTTGAGTTTGCACAAAAAGAAATCGCAAGACAGTGCGAGCTTCAGGTTCAGTTTATGAATGACTGCGGTGTTGTAAAACCGGAATTTGTAAATCCTTACGACACAACAGCAATTGCAAAAATTATTAATGATATTGCTTATGACAAAGTTACTGAAGCATATCACGACTTTGACAGAGAAGGCAGAAAAGCAAAATTGGACGAAGCCAAGAAGATGGTTAAAGCTGAGTTCGATTCTTACGGTGACGACCACGAAGCAAAAATCATGATGGCAGAAACAGGAATTGATTTTGTTGCTGAAGAATTTAAGGCTCTTGAAAAGAAAATCATGAGAAAAATGATTAAGGAAGAAAGAGTCAGAGCTGACGGCCGTAAGTTTAACGAAGTTCGCCCTATCTGGTGCGAAGTCGGCGTTGTTCCAAGAGCACATGGTTCGGCTGTGTTTACAAGAGGTCAAACTCAAATTATGTCTGTTGCTACTCTTGCCGGTCCCGGCATGGCTCAGGAGCTTGACGGTGTAGACCCTGAAACTAAAAAGACATTTATGCACAAATATATCTTTCCCGGTTTTTCAGTTGGGGAAGTTAAGCCGTTAAGAGGACCCGGCAGACGTGAAGTAGGACACGGTCACTTGGCAGAGAGAGCAAACGTCCCTGCATTGCCGTCTCAGGAAGAATTTGGTTATACAATCAGAGTTACATCTGATGTTTTGGAATCAAACGGTTCAACATCAATGGGTTCAACCTGTGCAACTTCAATGGCTTTGATGAACGCAGGTGTACCTGTTAAATGTATGATAGGCGGTGTTGCAATGGGCCTTATCAAAGAGCCTGATGAAGATATCGTTTTGACTGATATTCAGGGTATTGAAGATTTCTTGGGCGATATGGACTTCAAAGTTACGGGTAACGACGAAGGTATTACCGCTCTTCAAATGGATATGAAGGCAAAAGGCATTTCCAACGAAACTTTGAGAAGAGCTCTCTTGCAGGCTAAAGAAGGAAGATTGCACATCTTGGGTAAGATGAGAGAAGTAATCACCGAACCTGCTAAGGAAATGTCACCATACGCACCGAGAATTCATACAATGAAAATTGCGAATGAAGATATCGGAGCTGTTATCGGACCCGGCGGTAAAAATATCAGACATATCATTGAGTGCTCAGGTGCGGAAATTGATATTCAAGATGACGGTACTGTTACTATCACAAGCAATGATAAAGAAGGTACTGATATAGCTATAAGAATGATTGACGCTATTACTTTCAAACCTGAAGTCGGTATGGTTAGAAAAGGTAAAGTTGTCAGAATTATTCCTATCGGTGCATTTGTAGAACTCGCTCCGGGTAAAGACGGTATGGTTCACATCTCTCAAGTTTGCAACGAGAGAATTGAATCAATAGAACCGCATTTGAATGTAGGTGACGAAGTTGTTGTCAAAGTAATAAAAATTGATGACAAAGGCAGAGTCAATCTGACAGTCAAAGGTGTAACGGAAGAAGAAAAAGCTTCTGTATAACAAATTTAATTTATAAACTACAAAAAGGAAACTTAGAAATAAGTTTCCTTTTTGATATAAATTTTGTAAAATAATATAAGTAGTTATTATCTGGAGTTTTGAAATGAATACTAAAAGTCGTTATCCAATGTATGTGCTGATATTTTTAATCATTATTTTCATGCTGATGATTTTTACAAATCTGCTTGCCAGTTCAAGTAAAATAAAAAATGATGCGGCACAGAATGTAAAATCCAGCAGTATAATAAGAAAAGATCAACCAAGAGCAAATGAAAGAAATGAAAATATTGAACCGAAACCAGTAGAAAATAAAGTTGCGGAAAATTTTCAAAACCAGGATTTGGAAGAATTTAATGTTACCAATGAAAGTGATAATATTTCTTCAGACAACAGTAATGTGCCAAAACGTCCTGAAGTTTATTTTTATATAAGTTCAAGCGCTTTTGATACTTTTAATACTGATTCTCTTCCGCCGGAATTCAGCTTGTCTGACACAAACAAAGAGAATTTTGCAGTTTTAAAAAACATTGATGATACACGTTTGCTGCTTTTACTTTTTTCAAGAAAACCCGAACTTGTTTGGGCATATGAAATAGAACATAAGGATAAAAAGCCTATCACACCTGTGTCGTTATCTTATGCTCAAGACGGTTTTAACGTGTCTTTTTCTGTGTCTGATGATGACATAGAATATGATATATTGTTTGTTAAAGAGGAAAATACTTCAGGCGGAAAAGTAAAATATGTAGAAGATGGATCAGAAATTGAAAATTACAGACTGGTTTCATATCCAAACAAAATACCTCTTCCTTCTTATATTATTACAAATTCATTTAATGTTGGTGAAATGAATTATTATATTGTATTAGACATACCGGATTTGAATAATATAACTGCAGAAACAAAACAATTGCACTTTGATGCATATTTGTATCAGGGAATACAAAACAAATTGTATTGCCGCCAAAAATTATTCAGCAGTGAGCTTTGGTATAACGAGGACATTGATATTCAGGAAGTAGTGGATTACGACATAGAAGATAACGGATATTGGTATTTTTCTCTAAGCAATGATGCAGTAGAACAACCTGAAGTTAAAATAAGTGAAAGTGAATTATCGAAGCCGCCAAAATCTTATTCCGGAATTTTGCTATTGGAAAGTAAATTTAATAACAAAGTACCATCTTATCCGATTAGAATTGTAAAAAAATATAAGTAATTACAATAATTAAAAATAAAATGCGGTTTATATTTTATAAACTGCTTTTTATTTTAATATATTTAATTTACAGAAATACCTTTTTCGGATATAATTTATTTTATATAATTACTGCGGCGGATTGGATAAAAAATGGATGATGGGCTAAAGTATAAAAGAATTTTGTTAAAAGTCAGCGGTGAGGCACTGCTTGGTGATCAGGAGTTTGGCATTGATCAAAAACCCGTTGAAATGATTGCTAAAGAAATAAAAGAAGCTCACGATATGGGTGCTGAAATTGCTGTTGTAGTTGGTGGCGGAAATATTTTCAGAGGTATGAAAAACTCTGCAAAACTCGGTATGGATCAAGCTTCCGGTGATTATGTAGGAATGCTTGCTACTGTCATGAATGCTATTGCTTTGCAAAGTGCTTTGAGAAAATTAAATGTTTCTTGCAGAGTTCAGTCGGCAATTGATATGGACAAAATAGCAGAGCCGTATATAAGATTTAAGGCAATAAGACACCTTGAAAAAAACAGAGTTGTGATTTTTGCTGCAGGCACGGGTAATCCTTTCTTTACTACTGACACTGCCGCTGCCCTTAGAGCGTCTGAAATAGGTGCTGAAGTTATGCTAATGGCCAAAAACGGAGTGGATGGAGTTTATTCGGATGACCCGAGAGTTAACCAGGACGCAAAGAAATATGATCGTATATCTTATGACGATATTATTGTAAAAGGTTTGAAAATTATGGATACTGCATCTTGTGCTTTGTGTAAACAAAACAATATACCCATCATTGTTTTTGATTTTGCAGCCAAAGGCAGTATTACAAAACTTTTACACGGTGAAAAATTAGGTACTTTTGTAGGAGAATAATAAAATGTCTATTGAAGAGATGATGCTAAACGGTGAAGAAAAAATG
>CALURG010000071.1 GCA_944323115.1 Candidatus Gastranaerophilales bacterium | reverse complement strand
ATACTTTTTTGCTCTTGTTTATCCATTTAGACAATGCACCGAGCATAATTAATTGTAAGTAAGCATTTGAGAGAACACGTTTTGTTTCTTGATTGAAACGCATTTTTCTCTCATGATCTGCTTTTTGCGGGTCATCATCACATATTCTGGAAAGGTTGTATGCATCATTTGCCAGGAAAAATGCAGGTATAAACCCTGTTACTATTCTAGTTAAAGCTCTTTCATGAACTGCATTATAGTTTCCTGATTTTGAATCGAACATTTTCAGGGCATTTGACATCAATCCTGAATGTCTTATTGCTTCTGAATCATGTTTGTATTTGTTTGCGGAATCCATGTATCCGATAAATGAGTTGACTATATCAGGATTATCGATAGTACTCATTTTTCTTTGAATATAATTTTGGCTTTTGTTAGATGCAGAATTTTGAGCTGCTTTGCCAAAGAATGATTTTCTTATTGAATTTAGTATTCTGTAAGGCAATTCTGTAATCGGTGATGCTATTGAATCAAGAAGTTGTTTTGTCCAGTTTTTCTCTTTTATAACAACATCTGAGTTGTTTGTATTCTTTATTATATGTTTTTGAATTTCATTCCAATTTCTTGTATTGGTCTCGAGAACTACAGGTGCTTTGCCCACATATTTTTCTAAGAACTCTAAATTTTCTTTTAAGTTATAGCTTTTTGTATTAAACAGTGCAAAAGATTTTTTTAATTGGTTTAAATAATTTCCCTTAAAAGAAACGCCTCCAAAGGAAACATCATTTGACTCTCTCTTTAAAGGCGTTTTTTGAAAACTTTGTTTTGAAGACTCTGCTTCTGTCACAACTGACTTGTTTTTGTGACTTATTCGATCTTTGTATAAGATATTTTGGTTATAATGTACTTTCATTTTTAGTGCCCTTAAGTAACTTCTCATAATTAAAAATTTTTGACAAGTTTTTTATATATTTTTGTTTACAAAATTTAAATTTTGTTCCTTTTTATATTATTTTTATTCATTTTTTTATAAATATATAAATATTTTTTTTTGCTGTTTTGTAAACTTTGTTGAATATATATTTACAAAAAAGCGAGATTTTTTTAATCTCGCTTTCATTTTATCTGTAATTTTGGAATTGAAGAGGAATGTCATAATCATCCTCTTTGGATTTTAACAGTTTGATTACTTCTTGTAAATCGTCTTTGCTTTTTCCTGAAACTCTGACTTGCTCTCCTTGTATGGATGCTTGTACTTTTAGTTTAGAATTTTTTATATCTGCAACAATCTTTTTTGCGAGTTCCGTTGAAAGACCTTTTTTTAGGTTAAACACCTGCCTAACATTTCCGCCGAGAGCGTTTTCAACAGGCTGAGGGTCTAAAATTTTTATATTCAGGTTTCGTTTTACAAGCTTGGTTTGCAATATATCGAGAATATTTCTCAATTTCATGTCATCATTTGTGGTGATTGTGATTGATTTGTCTGAATCCAAATTTATATCGGAATTGGAATTTTTTAAATCAAATCTAGATGTAAGCTCTCTTTTTGCTTGGTCAACTGCGTTTACAAGTTCTTGTTTATCGAATTCTGAAACTACATCAAAACTGCAATCTTTTGCCATATTTTGCTCCTTAATAAAATAAACTCCCTGTTAGCTTATTATAACAAAAGTATTTCTATTTTGCAGTTTTATATTAATTTTAATCCAAAATTCTTATTGATGCTCCGTTTCCAAAGCTTCTGTCTCTCAGGTAACCGCCTCTGTTGCCCATGTAATATTTTCTATGACCCATTCCTTGCCCCATGCCGTATCTTCCCATATATGATGAATAAGGTGAATACGGAGAATATGTGTCGTAAATCGGCGGTGTAAATCCTGTAAGTGAACCGGGTCCGAATCCACCGAAGAGTCTGCTTGCCATGTTACGCAGTATACCTCTTGTGCCGTAAGAGTTGTATTGTCTGCTCATGGACGGTGTATACCCCAGATAAGGATTGTAGCCGTATGTACTGCTTTGTGGGTATATTACCTGGTTTTGTACTATTTCAGGATATGAATTGTAGTGTTTTGAAGCTGTTTTTATTGTTTTGTATCTTTCTTTAAGGTTTCCTCCCTGCATTGCTCCTAGCATTTCTTTTTCAAGTCTTGTTATTCTTGATTCTGTATCATCGTTGAAGTATGTTCTGCCAAGAACTTTCGATTCAAGCTTTGCCAAATCTTTGGAGGAAATTCCGTATATTATACCGGCATCAATATTTTCAAGCAGATTGTCCACTCTGCTGGCCAGAGGCATGCCGGAAAAATTTCTTTTAAAAACTTTGTTTTCAAGTCTTGTTAGTCTTGAATATATGTTTTCTTTTTCGTAGCTCTTTTTAAATATATTTAATTCAAGTTCTGTAATTTTAGGGTAATTCTCATTTGTTTGGAAATTTTGTGCATATGTGTCTTGCAATGGCTGCACAGTTTGCATTTTTTGTGGAGTCAGCGGTTTAAATTTCTTTACCCTGAGTGCTTGTGCCGGTGCAGCCGCAATGAAAATACAAAGCATTATCAAAAAATTTTTATACATAATACCCTATCCTTGATCTTCTTGTACAAATCCAAAATAGGATATTTTTAAATTAGACGCATTGCTCTTTGGAATATTTTTTGAGACTATCTTGAATCTTTCATTATTTTTATTGCACTTTCAAGTTCGTCAGCAAACAGTTGAATTTGGGCATTTATGCTGTCTTTGCTGTATACCTGGCCTTCTCCCTGATACACCAAATATTTTATGTAAACTTGTGATTCACATCTCAATGTTGCTATATTTCTTGCCTGAACGGCTATATTTTGAAGTTTTGCAAACGAAATATAGTACCTTTCAGGACTATTTGCATATTTTTCGTTCATATAATCCGCATGGTCAATTATAGAACTTGCTATTGCATTAAATTTTTGGATGCTTCCGTTGTTCTCTATACATTTTTGCATTTTTTCCAAAATAAGAATTACATCATTGAGATCGTTTATGTAAGGGGATGTTTTGTCTTTTTTTAAGATAATATCTATATAAGATTTATTTTCTCTGGGAATCTTTTTATACTTTGGCTGGCCTTTCGTTTCATCATAAGGGTTAAACAGGCCTTTGGTTTCTTGCGTGCTTTTTATTTTGTATTCGAACTGGCTGTTTATATCCGGAAGGCTGCCTTTGTATCCGGCTCCTGTGGTTATTTCAAGAGCTAAGATTATCAGAAATATTTTAAAAAAACTATTTTTCATATTTTTAATTATATCTAATTTTTTTTGATTGTCATATTTTAGGCAAGAATCGTATCCGTAATAAAAAATTGTTACATTGTAGTTATTTGATTTTATAAGAATTAAAGCCAAACATATTATGTTTGGCTTTCGTGTATTTGGTGTATTCGTGATGTCTGTTGTTATTATGCAAACTGAGGAGCTGAGTTTTTGATTTCGTTGCCTTCGGCTTTTTCGACCTGATCCATTTCTGCTTGGGCAGCTTTCAGTTGAGTTTCCAAAGACTTCATTTGAAGTTCTATTTGGTTTTCCATATCTTTTACTTGTCTCAGTCTGTCTTGGTTTTGTATTTCTATCATTTGATTCATTGCATTCATATAAGTGAATACCGGTGAATTCATAAAGTTGTTGCCGCCTGATGCCATAACACCATTCAGAAGATTTCCGAGCTGATTCATATCAACTTGACCGCCTTGAGCCATTTGCATCATTTTATTGTTAAGCATCATATTCATTCCGGTCTGGAACATATTACCAATACTCGAGAAGACGGCTCGTGTATTTGAAATAGCACGTTCCCAACGACCTGCCTGATCGGCTAAGGTTTGTTGTTGTTGAGCTAACTGCATCATCCTGAAGTTAATCTGGTTAATGCGGTTTCTCAGCATCAATTTTCTTGCTGTGAAAATTGCGTAACCCATTGTTGGTTTTCCTCTCGTGTTTTGTAATTAATTCCTCGTATTAAAATAAAAACATTTTCTTTTGCAAAATTGCCTTTTTAAAATGTTTTTTGTAAAGAAATTGTAACATTTTAATTATTTATTTAGAGAGAAAAAAGCTGCAATTGCTTTCACTGCCGAGATTCTGAGGGCAAATTGTCCAAACTTTTATATTATATTTTTCTGCAACTTTATTAAGTCTTCTATAATATTTTATATCTTTTTGCGGGTTTTCTATAATCAAAACAACACCCGGTAATTTCCCTGTATTGGTGCTGTAGTACAAGGATTGACCTATTGATTCCGCCCATTTTTGTGCAAAATCAAATTCTATTGCGTATTGTGAAGTGATGCAGTCTACTCTTGTTTTGTCATTCAGCATGAATTCTGTTTGTCCTTTGTTCATTTTGCACCAATAATTTTGGTATTCTTTTTCCTGGTGTAAATGTGAACAAAAACAGGGGCTTTGCATCAAAAATAATGTTAAAATCAAACAGAATTTTTTCATAAAATTAAACCCATAGTATTGAAAATTATAGGTTTAAAAACTTTTTTGTTATTACATTTAAGTAATGCTTTTAGAAGCTTTTCTCGTCTGTTTAGTGTATATATGCTTTGTAAAAATAATGGTATATTTATATAGTATTTTATACATTAGGTTAGTATTTTAGGAGTAAAAAGATGGAAAAAGGTAAACTTTTATGGCTGACTATTGTGCTGTGGCTATTTGTCGGTTCTTTGGGTGCACATAGGTTTTATATCGGCTATAACAAAAGTGCAATTACTATGTTGGTGTTAACGATACTCGGCTGGCTGACGGCAGTTTTTGCTATTGGATTTGTATTCTTGCTGGTAGTTGGCATTTGGTTGATTGTTGACCTTATTATGATACTTACAGGAAAACTTAAACCGGCAGACGGCTCAGAATATGTTTAATCTTAAATGATTATATAGTATTTCTTAAAGAGAGGTTAAAACCTCTCTTTTTGCTAATTTTCGAAGAAAATTTGCGGTTTGAATCCCTAAAGCAAAAAACTTCCCGAAGGAAGTAATAAAAATTGGGCCCGGAGACTCTGCCGAAGAAAACAAGACTAAATGTCTTGTTTTATGAGAGGTAGAACCCCGAATTTTCGAAGAAAATTTGCGGTTTGAATCCCTAAAGTAAAAAACTTCCCGAAGGAAGTAATAAAAATTGGGCCCGGAGGGATTCGAACCCACGACCAAGGGATTATGAGTCCCCTGCGCTACCGCTGCGCCACAGGCCCGTGGCGATTAATATTCAATTGTTATAGTTGTTCCTGTGTGCGCTTTACATTTTAAGTCTACTCTTTTGTTAAGTTTTTGCTTCATTTAATCAACAGTGATCATAACTCTTTACAGGCTTAGTATTCAATT
>CALURG010000070.1 GCA_944323115.1 Candidatus Gastranaerophilales bacterium | reverse complement strand
ATCTTGCGTTATTTTGTCCCTACAATTTTCACCATTATAAGAATTTGTCCTTGCTTCATTACTTGTTACTCTAATACTTGTAACAACTTTAGTTGATTCTGACATTTAGTCTCCTTTCTGTAGGATTAACCTACCTCTTATCTTTAACTATAGGGGTTCTTGTCCCATATTTTGATTATTTCAGTTTATTTGTTTTACCGAAACAAAAGGTAAGCACACAAAGCAGAAAGCCCTCTCACAGAGAGGACTTAAGGGTTTTACCAATGGTAAATATTTGGTAATTCTGTAATCTAGTAAAATAGGGAAATAAAATATGAGAATAATTAAGCAATGTTTTGCATAAAATCTTCTATATTACGCAACAAGTCGCATGATGTTTGTGTCATTGCTTCAAATATATCTATGCAAAAAGTTCTATCTTCAGATAATTCGAGGAGCCATTTTAAAAACAGGCTTTGAGCCTGTTTTTTTGTTTAAAATTTTTTTTAAATAAATTCATTCATAACTAAAAATTTGAGGAGTATTTATATCGGCAAGATTTTTCAAATCTTTCCGGCAATTGTAATTTTTCATACATACGTATGATTTTAGGTTCATTTTGTGTTTTTTTTGACTTTTATGCCGACAACATTAAAGAATAATTGTGCATAATTTAAGGTAAAAAATATGAAACTACGCGGCGGTGTTAATTTTTTTGAAAACGGCCTGACGACAAGTATCAGGGCAATGCATTTGCAAACAGAAATATTCGGTATAATCAATGAAAACTACAACTCATTTGATAAAGTCGGATATCAAAGAAAAGAGCCTGTTGTCTCTTCTTTTGCGGAATACATAGGTGTACATGCTCTTTCAAAAGCAACGGATGATTCTATCGGACGTATAGGACATTCTAACCAGCCTCTTGATTTAGCAATTGCAAACAAAGGATATTTTCAGTACCAAAGCCCGGACGGAATAAAAATTACCAGAGACGGCAGGTTCAAGCTGGACAAAGAAGGTAATTTGCTTACTTTAGAAAATTTCAACGTTCTTGCAAATGACGGCACACCGATAAAACTTCCTGTTGTACCTGAAAAGGCAGAAGACGTAAAAGTTTATAAAAACGGAGATGTAAAAGTTTTTAACAAAAAAACAAACAAGCTCGAATACGCAGGCACACTTTCAGTTGTAACAAATCAAGGTGTAGCCGTTTTGGACCCCAACATTAAACAAGGTTACAACGAATACTCAAACGTAAATATGCATAGTGAAATCTTGCAAATTATCCCGGTAAAACGTGATTTTGAAGCAAACAGACAAATGTTTGTAATCCAAAACAACAATCTCTCAAGAGCAATACAATCATTGAGCAGTACTTAGTAGGTAGAAAGGTATTTATATGACAACATTACAAGGTTTGATAAGAAGAGGTATTATAAATACCAACATGCAGTTTGAAAGACTTGGATATATTTCAAACAACATAGGCAATTTAAATACTAATGCATACAAATCAGTGCGTTTTGAACAACTTTTGGATGAAAACGGTTACCTCAACGGCGAAATTCGTTATGACTACAGACAAGGTACTTTTATGCGTACCGGAAGAGAACTCGATGTTGCACTGACAGGGCCGGGTTTTATCCCTGTAACATCTCCTAACGGTGACGTCCAATATACAAGAGACGGTTCTTTTAAACTTGACAAAGACGGGTATATAGTCACAAATGACGGATACCTTGTAGGCGACGGAATAAAAGTACCCGTAAACCATGAAGGCCTGAGAATAAAACAAGACGGTACCGTAATGATTATTCAAAAGGGCCATACAGAACACCAAATATTGGGAAAAATACCAGTCGTGCAATTTCAAAATCCCGAAGGTCTAAAATCAGCCGAATATAACAAAGTTGTCCCAACTGAAGAGTCCGGCGAGCCGAGGCTTATAAAAGAACACAGCTATGTCGCACAAGGCGGCTTGGAACGCTCAAACGTTAATTATATAGGAAACATCAATGAAATCCTGAGACTGAATTCATCAATGATAGCAGGTACACGACTTATTCACGTAATTGATGATATGTACCAAAAATCAATAAACCTGACTCAATAATTGATTTTGTAAAATACTAACTTACACAATAAATTTAAAATTCTGCTTTTTAAGCAATCCAAAAAGGAAGAAATATGTATACACCAAAAGATCCGATAATAAAAACAAATTTAATGCTTGATTTGGTAGCACAAAGACAAAGAGCTTTGGCATCCAACCTTGCTAACGTAGATACACCGGGTTATGTCAGAAAAGATATAAGTTTCGATCAGTATCTGGGTACAATGAACAATCCGTTGGAAACTGAACTTTCGATAAAACTGGGCCCATCCGGACTGATAGAAGAGCAAGATGTCGGCGTTGACCCGACATATGAACTTGCGGAAATGCAAAAGATGTCAATCATGTATGCTGTTGCGTCAAGGAAAATGACATCATTAATAAATGAAATGAGAACGGCCGCAGGCGTTGGCAGGTAATAAGGTTTTAATAAACAAAAGAAGGTGATTTTATGAGTTTGATGGAAACAATGAACATAGGCCAAAAGAGCTTGGAGGCTCACGGTGCAAGAATCAAGATTCATGCAAAAAACATTGCAAACCTTGATACACCCAACTATGTCAGAAAAATTCCTGTTTTAAACGCAACTGATGATATATCTTTTCATGGATTGCTAAACTCAATGAAAGAAGACGTATTTGCTGTAGGCACAATTCCTTTTCAACAAGGAGGAGTCAGACTTACAGGTGTCGTAGAAGACCCGACTTTGGGTGAAAGAATCTACAAGCCCGGACATCCGGATGCGGACGCAAACGGTTATATACGTACTTCAAACGTAAACCCCATTGTTGACATAGCAGACGCAAACATAGCTCAGCGAGCCTATGAAGCAAATTTGGCGGTAATTAATATAACAAAAAGTATGGCTCAAAGAGCTGTAGAAATAGGTAAATAGTAAATTTAACCAATAGGTAGTCAGCAGATGTTTTCTCCATTGATACAAGGATACATAGATCAAAGCGGTAAAGAAGCTGCTATGCAAAGAGTTCAATCAATACAATCTCATGTAGCAAGTATTGAAAAACAGCTTAATCCTGATGCAGTTACAAAAACAGACAAGCAGACATTTGCCGAAATATTGAAAGCTAGCCAAAAAGGCGAAGGGCAATTCAGAGCGGACGGTAAAAACTTCTTGTCATTAACCTCTGCTGCAAATATACTGCAAAAAAATACAGTAAAACCCACAAACTCAATAACAAATTCCATAAGCAATATTGTAAATCCAACGAAAAAACAGATTTTGGATATTGTTTCAAAAATTTCAGAAAAATACGGAGTTGACGAAAAACTAGTACAAGCTGTAATCAGACAGGAATCAGGCTTTAACCCAAAAGCGACATCTCACTGCGGTGCGATGGGTCTTATGCAGCTTATGCCTGCTACGGCGAAAGGACTCGGTGTAAAAGATGCATACAACCCCGTACAAAATGTTGACGGCGGTGTAAGACATCTGAAAGGACTTCTTGCAAGATACAACGGAAATCTTGTACTTGCACTGGCTGCATACAATGCAGGCGGAGGAAATGTTGACAAATACGGCGGAGTTCCTCCGTTCAAAGAAACTCAAAACTATGTAAAAAACATACTCGCCAACTACCTTAGCTAAACACAAAAATAACTGAACAGAAACGGAAAGAATTATGATAGAAAAAAAGTTTGCACCTAATATTAATTTATTTGAAAGAATGCAACCGACAAAACTTAACACCGGTATAGACGGAATGAATCCGATGCGTATGAGCCGTGTCGAAAAGCTTGAAACAAACGATTTCAAGTCGGTTTTTTCAGGACTTGTAGAAAATTTCAACAGAGAACTGAACGCACCTGATCAGCTTATGAAAGATGTTATGGAAGAAAACGGCAATGCAGATATCCATGATGTCATGACGGCTCTTGCAAAATCAGAACTCGGTGTAACTGTTGCAACAAATATTACAACAAAAATTATTCAAGCATATGACAAAATTATGCAGATACAATTGTAATTAAAAAAAAGACAAAGAATAAATTTTTCTCTGTCCGAAAATAAGTAAGTAATATATTAACTGTTGTAGTTTAGTCAACTTAATAAATCAAGATTAAACAGTTAGACACAAAATAATTCCAACTGTATTTGATATTTTTTGCAAAACGTTTTTGCAATTTTTTTAAGTATTTACGAATCTTTTTCATCATATGCAATCCTTGTCCTTTCAGTTATTGTCAATGCGTTTGAAATAGGAATACCGCCTTTTTGTGCGGGACTGTTTACTACTCTGCCGTTAACATACATAACAGTTGAGCCGCCGCCGTCAAGGTTCATTGCGTTTACACAGCCGAAAGATTTCATCATTCTCGCAAGCTCACCCAGTGTCATACCGACAGAAGCGTGTTCGCGACCATCTACGGCTACCATTATAAACTCATTGTATGCAGTATATCCGATTGCGGTTCTCGGGTTTTTACCAGTAATTGAGCCCAATTTCTGTGCCGTAACATCGATGTAAACTGAGCCGTCTTTAACAAGGTAGGGGCCGCCGCTTATTATATGATTTATATCTTCCCATTCGGGAGAAGTTTTTATATCAAGCTTGATTTTTCTGGCATTAAAAAACGGCTCCAACTTTGCCTTCGGTCCTGATATAACATATCCGTTTTCAGGTATAGCTGTTGAGCCGTATGATATTTTAATAATTTTATTGTCCTGTACCGCTATATTTACTCCATATTTTGGCGGTGTCGGTGATGTTTGTCCCCAGTCCCTCGTATAAAGAAGTGTATATGTGGATAACATTCTGGGTTGATTTATGTTGTCTATTTTTAAAGTATCTCTGCCGGATTTTATAGTGGAATTAAATTGTACCTGTGCCATTTTGAATTCATTTTTTCCAATACCCATAGCAACTCTGTTGTGAATCGGACCGGTGTAGACCTTTTTGTTAATCATAAGTGTGCCTAAAGGAACACCTGTCTGGGGCTTAAAATATGTGCCGTTTACTGCGGCGATAGAATTATTGCGTGATGCAATTGTTCTTATGGTTGCCCTGCGTTTTAAATTTGTTGATGCGAGTTGGGGAGCGATTTCAATATTTGGGTTTAATTTTGTATTAACTTCGACTATATTTATTTTTACGGGCCTTCCGTTGATATACTTCACCATACGGATATGCTTCACCCCGTCAGTTATGGTAAGAATGGCTCCGTTGCGGTATCGCTGCCGAAGCATTGACTCCCATCTTTGTTTTTCCTCCGTAAGACTCCTCGTCTGTTCCTCGACCTTATTTTGTGTAATATTCGCTCCTGTATTAATAGCTTCGTTCGCATATGTAAAAGGATTGTTAGTCACCAAAGAATGAGAAGAAAACACTGCCAGCAGTACAGTAAAATACAATGAATGGTTTATTATTTTACCGATACTCTTTTGATTGTCAGCTAGCATAGTGTTCATTGTGATTAACTCTTTTCTATCCTTTCTACTACCATTGTAACACATATTAAAATGCTCTTCAATTGTGAAAGAGATATATTTTTAAAAAATCAATCGCAATGAGCTTTTCGAGCTTAATATTTCTTAATAATTCCAGCTGCCTTGAACAGCCTCAAACCCAATCCACACCTATTTATGGTAAGAAGTACACTTAATCGAATTTTTATAAAAATCCCAATATTTTTTTATATGATTCCCTGTGCTATCATTGCCTTTGAGACCTTTTCAAAAGCCGCAATGTTTGCACCGGCAACATAATTTGTACCCAAACTATACTCCCTAGCGGCATTTTGGCAGGATTCAAATATATTTGTCATAATTCTATCGAGTTTTTTGTCTACTTCTTCAAATGTCCAGGAAAGTCTCATGCTGTTTTGTGACATCTCAAGAGCTGATGTAGCTACCCCGCCAGCATTTGCAGCTTTTGCCGGAGCCAACAGCACTCCGTTTTCAAGAAAATAATTAATAGCTTCAATATTTGTCGGCATATTAGCACCTTCTCCTATTGCTTTCACACCATTTGCAACAAGGATTTTTGCATCTTCAAGATTTATTTCATTTTGAGTTGCACAAGGCAGAGCTATATCCGCTTTTATCTGCCATATAGGGTGCTGTTCGTTTTGACTTTCAATATATGTTACACCATTTACTCTTGAAGCATATTCCTTTATTCTTCCTCTTTCAACTTCTTTAATCTGCTTAATTACATCCAAATTTATTCCGTTTGGATCATAAATACATCCGTTAGAATCACTCATTGCTACAACTTTTGCACCATAGTGCTGTGCTTTTTCACAAGCATAAATAGCAACGTTACCGGAGCCTGACACAAGTACGGTTTTTCCTGCCAGTTCCATATTATTTGCTTTCAACATTTCTCTCATAAAGTACAAAAGCCCGTATCCGGTAGCTTCTTTTCTGGCCAAAGAACCGCCGTAAACAAGGCCTTTGCCTGTCAAGACA
Organism: Candidatus Gastranaerophilales bacterium; assembly: GCA_944323115.1. Taxonomy (GTDB): domain Bacteria; phylum Cyanobacteriota; class Vampirovibrionia; order Gastranaerophilales; family Gastranaerophilaceae; genus Limenecus. The sequence continues at coordinate 20,849 of CALURG010000070.1, read as the reverse complement.
CCTGCTTCATATGCATTTTTAATTTTTCTGAATTGTCCGAACAAATAGCCGATTTCTCTTTCACCAACACCGATATCACCTGCCGGTACATCTATATCTTGACCTATATGTCTGTACAATTCATTCATAAAACTCTGGCAAAAACGCATAATTTCTGCATCTGATTTGCCTTTTGGGTCAAAATCACTTCCTCCTTTTGCTCCCCCGATGGGAAGACCCGTGAGTGCGTTTTTAAATACCTGTTCAAATCCGAGAAATTTCATAATACTTTCATTTACACTCGGATGAAATCTTAAACCACCCTTGTAAGGGCCGATGCAGCCGTTAAACTGAACTCTGTAACCTTTATTGACCTGTACTTGACCGCTATCATCAACCCAGCATACACGAAAAGAAATGAGTCTTTCCGGTTCAATAATTCTTTCAAGTAGTGCTGATTTTTCAAACTCAGGATGTGCATTTATAACAGGCTTAATTGAATCCAATACTTCCTGAACTGCCTGTATATATTCGTGCTGATTTGCATTTTGTTTATTAAGTCTCTCAAGTACAATATCAAGATAATTCATAACATTAACCTCAGTTTTTTAATATAAAAATGAAACGGCTGGAAAAATTATATCATAAAATACACAGGGAAATTTTGTTTGTGATTTAAACTTTCATTTAAGTTTCAATGCAACAAAATAAGAAATTTTTAGTTAATATTCTTTGTCTGTGATTTGATTTATATTAATAAACAATTGTAAACAAATATTAAGAAAAATTATCAAACATGGCAATTATTTCAAAAGTATATACTTTATATACATAGAGAGTATAATTTTTTGAGGACAAGATGAACGACATTCAAGTCACAAAACAAGATAACGGCTGGCAAGTCACCGCAAACAGCGGTACATATACCGTCCAGGACAAAAACGGCAACGGCAGGATTGACAGTGCTGATATCTGGACAACAAAAAACGGAGGCTCACTGCCGACTACAGATGAAATGGCATTTGCAATGGGACTGTCCTTGAAAAAAGAGAATATGACAACAGAAGAAATTGAAAGATACAATAAAATACAGGCAGAATTGCAAAAAAGAGAACAGGTTCAGCACTATCAACAGCAAGCACAAGTTCCGAAGAAAAAAACATTCTGGCAAAAGCTTGCTGGAGCATCTATGATTGCAATGCCGGTTATGAGTATGCTTACGGGAATCACTAGCCTGTTTAGCAGAAGCTGGGGATACAACAGCGGTGTATTCAATGACAGCATGCTAAGAGTCTTTGGCGGGCTCACAATGACAACAGCAGGTATGAGTGCAATGATTCCGCTATTGGGTATGTTTTCAAAACAGCAGAACAATTGTTTTATGCCGGCAGCAAACACTTTGGGAACAACAAATATGACAGGGGTTGTAGAATCCATGATGACGGCACAAAATCAATGGATGGACCAACAGAACCAAAGAATGGAAGAACTTCAAAAGCAGCAGCAAGCTCGACTCGCTAAACAAAAGATTGAACAAAACAGACAATTTGTTGAAAAAATAAGAGAAGAAGCTTTAGCCGAAAATTCTTTATATTCAGAAAAAAATAAAAGATACTTAATAAGCAAATATGACATTGAAGGAGAAAAAGAATACCCAGAAGAAGTAATAAAAAATTTGGAACAAATGCACAAGACTCCATCAATTCCTATAATGCATATCAGACAAGACAGTGATGACAAGACCAAATTGTCACCAAATGTTGCACAAAAATTACAGACTCTGATTACGCAATACAAACAAAAAAATGATATGCAAAAAGAAGATATAATGACTGAGAAAAACTATGAAAGAATAGAGTTAATACTTGGATATGATACGTTAAATGAAGATCTTGTAAAAGAGCTCAACGAAATTTGTGAAGACCCGCTTGACAAACTTATATAAAAAAGACCTTTTTAAAAGGTCTTTTTTTAATATCTTATTATTTTTTTTGAGCCATTTGTGTCTGTTTCATCTTGATATCCATTGCTGCATTGTGAGCAAGAAGATACACAGAGCATGTTTTGTAATTTTTCAAATACCATGCACATTTTTCCTGTGCACAAACTACTTCAATATCATTGCCTGCACTCATCAAAGGACAAATAGGTATAGCCATTATATTCACCTCGTTCTTAATTATTTGTAATTCTATCTGCTGCTTTCAGCAAGTTACAGTTTTCACTGCGTTTTTTTTCATAATCTTTATAGATTTTTGTTCTGTTTATTACTTCGTCAAAATCTATTTTGTGAGCGTCAAAATCAGGCCCGTCAACACAGGCAAACTTCACCTCACCGCCGACCGTAACACGGCAAGCACCGCACATACCCGTACCATCAACCATAATAGGATTCATGCTGGCTTCTGTTTTGATACCCTTATCTCTGGTTAAATCAGCAACAGCTCTCATCATAGGCATAGGACCTACAGCGATTGCATAATCAACCTTTTCTTTGTTCATGATTTGTTCCAAAACACCTGTAACAAACCCTTTTGTACCCAAAGAACCATCATCGGTAGTAATAAACAATTCAGAGCAGGCATCTTTCATTTTATCCTGCCAGAAAATAAGGTCTTTTGTTCTTGCACCCATAATCATATAAACTTTGTTGCCGGCATCTTTAAATGCTTTTGCAATAAGATAACAAGGTGCAGCACCATAACCGCCTGCAAGGCAAACAACTGTTCCGTATTTTTCGATGTGTGTCGGTTGTCCGAGAGGTCCGACAATATCAACTAGTTCGTCACCCGGCTCCAAAAGAGCAAGCTGTTTTGTAGTATAACCGACTGCCATAAACACAATAGTCAAAGAGCCTGATTCTCTGTCAAAATCAGCAATAGTAAGAGGTATTCTTTCACCGTCTTCAGACACTCTGAGTATAATAAACTGCCCTGCCTTTGCATTCCTGGTAATATAAGGAGCATGAACCGTTAATTCATACTGATTTGGACATAATTCTTTTTTGCTTAGTATTTTGTATCCCATTTTTAGCTTTCAACTATAAACTATTGATATAATTTTATCCCGAAAAAGTTTTTGCAGCCATACAAGAACTAAAACTTAATTTTTCAACGCATCTGCACCTGAAACTACTTCGGAAATTTCTTGTGTAATAGCTGCTTGTCTAGCTTTATTGTAATCAATTGTCAAAACTCTTATCATTTCATCAGCGTTGTTTGTTGCAGCCGACATTGCAGTCATTCTAGCAGCAAGCTCACTTGCAACAGCTTCCAGAAGTGCCTGATAAATTATATTTGTAATAAACATAGGAACCATCTTTTGCAAAATATGGTCAGCATCAGGTTCAAAAGCCATCAACGGATCAACTGAAGAAGACTCAGCAGAATCATCGCCAAGTGCATTTTTTACATCATCAACCGGAAGAATTTTCCAATCTTCAACTTTATACGACATCATGTTTTTGAATCTTGTCGTAACAATTTCTATGCTGTCAATTTCATTGTCAACAAAAGCCTGAGCCAAGTCTTCAGCGATTACAATCGCATTTGATGAATTTGGTTCTTGAGAAATATTTGTATAAGATTTTACAATTTCAAAGTCACCGTTTTCAGAGCGTCTTTTCAAAACAGACTTTCCTTTAGAACCGACCACAAAGAGTTTGGAATTTATGCCTTGTTCTTTATACTCTTGTATGCGTTTCATTACATAACGAATGACATTAGCATTGTAAGCACCTGCCAAACCTCTGTTAGACGTAACAACAAGTATACCTGCTGTTTTTTGCTCTCTTCTTTGCATAAGAACAGGGTAATTGTCTATTGCTCTTGTTATGTTTAAGCCGGAAGCACTAAAAACCTCTGCTGCGGAAAGCACTTTTGCAAAAGCTTCTGCCAAAGCCTTAGAAAAAGGTCTTGCAGCAAGCACTTTTACCTGAGAGCGTTTCACTTTTGCAGCAGCAACCATTTTCATTGCTTTTGTGATTTTCTTAGTGTTTTGAATACTGTTTATGCGAGCTTTTATGTCTAATAAATTTGGCATTGTCTATCCTTTATATCTGACGGAATCGAGACCCGAATTATATTCCGGCACCGATTCCGTTAAATTAAGCATTAAATAGAGATGATTTAAATGTTTCAAGATTTTCTTTAAGCAATTTCTTGTCATCATCATTCAACGGAGAACCGTCGTTCAATCTTTGAGACAAGTCAGAAAGATTTGCATCCTGGTACTCAAACCATTCTTTTTTAAACTGTTGAATTTTTGAATTGTCAATATCATCAAGCAATCCTTCGTTTGCAGCAAACAGGATGCTTACCTGTTTTGCAACACTCAAAGGAGAGTATTGAGGCTGCTTCAAAACTTCAGTAAGTTTTTGGCCTCTCAACAACTGGTCTTGAGTTGCTTTGTCGAGATCCGATGCAAATTGTGCAAATGCTTCCAATTCTCTGAATTGAGCAAGGTCAAGTCTCAACTTACCGCCTACTTGTTTTGTAGCTTTAGTTTGAGCGGCACCACCTACACGTGATACAGAAATACCGGCGTTGATTGCAGGTCTGATACCAGAGTTGAACAAGCCTGTTTCAAGGAATATCTGACCGTCCGTAATAGAAATTACGTTTGTCGGGATATATGCAGAAACGTCACCTGCTTGAGTTTCGATGATAGGAAGTGCTGTAATAGAGCCGCCGCCAAGCTTGTCATTTAATTTGCAAGCACGTTCAAGAAGTCTTGAGTGAAGATAGAAAACATCACCCGGATAAGCTTCACGTCCCGGCGGACGTCTCAAAAGCAAACTCATTGCACGATAAGCCTGAGCATGTTTTGTAAGGTCATCATATACAATCAAAACGTCTTTGCCTTGTTCCATAAATTCTTCCGCCATAGCAACACCTGCAAACGGTGCAATAAACTGTAGCGGAGCTGATTCATCAGCAGTAGCGGAAACGATGATTGTATAATCCATTGCTCCGAAGTCTTCAAGTTTTTTTGCAAGCTGTGCAACGGTAGATGTTTTTTGACCTATTGCCACATAAACACATATAACATTTTTACCTTTTTGGTTGATAATTGTGTCGGTAGCAATAGCAGTTTTACCGGTTTGTCTGTCTCCAATAATCAATTCACGCTGACCACGTCCGATTGGAGTCAAAGCATCGATAGCTGTCAAACCGGTTTGCAAAGGCTGGTGTACTGATTTACGTGATACAATACCCGGAGCAACTCTTTCTACCGGCCTTGTTTTTTCGTAGTGAATTTCACCTTTGCCGTCTACCGGAGCACCTGTCGGGCTTACTATTCTGCCGATAAGACCATCACCAACAGGAACAGAAGCAATTCTACCTGTAGTTTTAACCGTCATACCTTCTTTAATATGCTGGTACTCGCCAAGAATTACAACACCTACGTTATCTTCTTCAAGGTTCAATGTAATACCCAGTGTTCCTTTTCCGTCTTCGAATTCAACAAGCTCATTTGACATTGCATTGCGTAATCCATACACACGTGCAATACCATCACCTACTTCCAAAACTGAACCGATATTGGAAACTTCTAATTCCGAATTGTAATTTTCAATTTTGGCTTTTATTATAGATGTAATCTCATCCGGTCTTATTGTCGCCATATTTGCTTCCTTTACTTTAGTACTTCTTACCTTAAAACTTTTTTGAATCCTTCAAGCCTGCCGGCCATAGAACCGTCTATTGTTTTGTCATTTATTTTCAAAATGAGTCCGGCAATAATATTGGGATTAATTTCATACTCAAATTTTACTGATTTCTTGAGTTTATTTTCTAATTTTTCTTTTAATTTGTATTTTAAATCTTCATCGATTTCAACAGCAGAAACAACACCGACTTCAAGAATATTTTTTGCTTTATTAACAGAGCTTTCAAAGCAATATAATATTGTATCAAGCAAGTTTATTTTGTTTTTTTCCGCGAGAATAAATAACAAATTCAAAGTATCCTGTTTAATTTTGCCATCGAAAACAGAAGACAACAACTCTTTTTTGTCTTTTTGAGGTATCACAGGATGAACCAAAAAGTTTTTAAATTCACAAACTGAATTAATAGCATCAGTAACTGCTGCCAAATCAGAATAAACACTATCCAGTTCGTTCTTAGATTCTGCAACCTCAGCCAAAGCATCGGAATATCTTTTTGCGAGTGATATTAATTTGTTATCTACATTCTTTACAGACATATTTTTGTATTAAACCTCTAATTTGTCTATGCTGTTAATAAATTCGTCAATATATTTGCGATGAAGCTGTTTGTCTTTGTCTAATGCAGAAACTATTTGTTTTTGGGCAATTTCTACAGAAGCATTTGATACGTTCTTTAACAAAGTATCTTGAACATGGTTTTCTTCGGATTGTATCTGTTTTTCAATATTCAATTTTATTGATTCAACAGTCTTGTCAAGATCTTCTCTTGTCTTTGCTTCAAAAGCTTTTGCTGTATCTTCAGCTTTTTTTACAATTGCATCAAGCTCTTCATCAATATTCTTCAAAGAATCTTTAATTTGCTGCAAATCAGCTTCTGCTTCATTTTTCACAGCATCGGAATCCTCGACATTTTTTTGGATAGAAGCTCTCATGTCTTCAATTTTTTGAGAAACATTTAATTTGACGGCAATATATGCAAAAATTGCAATCATTATCAAAAAATTTATGACATTTGAATGTAATATGTTGCTCCAACTAAAATCAAGCATTTTTCATTGCCTCATCGATGTCATTTGCACCTACGGGTTCAAAAGCAACACCTTCGCCCATCAGTTTTGTAGTAAGTCTGTTTGCCAAGTCAGCAACATCACTTTTCATAGAAGCAGAAACAGACTCTTTTTGTTCGTTCAAGTTATTTTTCTGCTGAGCAAAATAGTCTGAAACATTTTTCTTTGTATCATCCAAAATTTTTGCTCTTTCTGCTTTTAAGGCATCTGCTTTTGACGCAACTATATCTCTGGATTTCCTTTGTGCATCAGCTATCTTGCTGTCTTTGTCAGCCAGCATTTCCTGTGCTTTTTTATGTGATTCATTTGCAGCATTTTTATTGTCATCTATATATTTTTGTCTTTGCTCCATGATTTTCATCACTGGCTTGTACAAAATAGCATTCATAATAAAAATGAACAAAATAAAACTAACTGATGTGACAAATATAGTTGCGTTGATTTCCATAGTATATTATCTTTATTTTCTTAGTAAACACTGTTATCCGAATCATTATCCGAGCAACTGCAAAGCAATGAACAATGCATAAATAGCACAAGCTTCAGCAAGACCGGCACCAATAATAAAATAAATCAATGCTTTACCTGCAATTTCGGGCTGTCTTGAAACAGCATCCAAAAGACCTTTTGTTGCGATACCCAAACCGATTCCGGCACCGATTGCACCAAAACCTATTGCAATACCTGCACCCAATTTTGCCATTGATGCAACTTCCACTGCTACTTGTTCTACTGCCATAATTTTCTCCTTTTTATTTACTAATTCTGTTTAATTTAACCTGTATAACCAAAAACTAATGTTCTTCTTCCTGAACCGCTATAGCTATATATGCCGTAGAAAGAAGCATAAATACGAGTGCCTGGATAAATGCAACAAACACCTCAAAAAGCATAAAAGGCAAAGGTAAAAGGTATGCACAAAGCCCGACAAATGTAACAATCAAAAGCTCACCTGCCAATATATTGGCAAAAAGTCGAAGTGCGAGAGAAAAAGGCCTTACAACCATTTCCAGCAATTCAACAAGAGCCATTATGATACCGACAAAGCTGAATTCGTGCAAAAAGTACTTTGGACCTTTGATTTTTACACCCTGATAAATATAGTAAATCAAAACCATAATCGCCATTGCTGCTGTCATATTAATATCATTTGTCGGAGAAGCAAGTTCACCGGTTTTCATATGATATAATCTCCACGGCAGCTGACCCAGCAAATTTGCAGTCAATATAAATAAAAACAAAGAAGCAAGAAGTGGAATATGTTTTCTTCCGTTCTTGCCAATCATTGAATCGGTAAGATTTACAAACACACCGAGTATACTTTATGCTATAGCCTGCAATTTACCCGGTATAATAGACATTTTACGTGTAGCAAAAAGTGCAAACACTATCAAAATACCCATTGTAATCCACATTGTAACAACCGTATCAACATTTACGCTAAATTGACCTATATGTGCAATCAAATGACCTTCTGACACAGTTTCTATCCTCTCAAATGATTTACCTTCTGTAATATATCATCTTTGCAAAAAATGTGCAATTTGTATAGATTAATCATATTACAAAAAAAATCATGGCTATCGCTCATTTGGTTGAAATTTAAACAAAAAAGCACTGTTTAATAAAACAGTGCTTTTTTCAATTCAATGTAAAAATTACACAGCTCTTTGTACTTTACCTGCTCTGATACAAGATGTACAAACATCTATTCTTTTCACAGTACCGTTTTGGTTTACTTTTACAGATTGAAGATTAACTTCTTGTCTGTGAACATGTTGTTTATGTGAAAAAGAAATTTTTGCTGCTTTTAACTTTGTTTTTCCGCATATAGCACATTGTTTTGCCATTTTTATATTCCTTTCAAAGATTAGTTTCTTTATATACACTACTTGAAACAAGGTTTTATATCAAGTGGTGGCCGAAAAATTCTTAACATTTTCAGACCTGATTGTTAAACAATCAAAGACTTCATATCTTTAACAGCTTTTTCCAGGCCGTCAAACACAGCATGTGCAATTATATTATGTCCTATATTTAATTCAACAAGTTCAGGTATTTCATGCATTCTGTGTACATTTTCATAAGTAAGACCGTGTCCGGCATTTACTTTCAAACCCAATTTACTGGCCAAAGCAGCAGCTTGTTTTAAATTATTCATCTCAATTTCTTCCTGTGCTGTACCGTATGCATTAGAATATCTGCCTGTGTGAAGCTCTATAAACTGTGCACCTGTCTTTGAGGCAGCCTCTACCTGTGCAGAATCAGGATCTATAAAAAGACTGACAACAATCCCCGCATTCACTAAAGGCTGTACAAAATCACGAACAAATTCCAATCTGGAAGCAACTTCCAACCCGCCCTCCGTTGTAACTTCTTCTCTTTTTTCAGGAACAAGACATACACACTCTGGCAATACATCCAAAGCAATTTTTTGCATTTCATCCGTCAACGCCATTTCAAGGTTCAGTCTTGTTTTCAAAATATTTTTTAACTCAAAAACATCATTGTCCTTTGTATGACGCCTGTCTTCTCTCAAATGAACGGTTATTCCGTCAGCACCAGCTTTTTCACAAATCAATGCAGCTTGTATAAGATTTGGCTCCAAGCCGCCTCTTGCGTTTCTCAATGTAGCGATATGATCTATATTTACACCCAACAGCATAATTTACTCCTTTAACTATTCCGGGACACGCCTAGTATAGCTCAAAAGACATGCAAAATTAACGGCTATATATTAAGAAAATATAAAATTTTATATTTGTTTTAAAATAAAAACAAAGGACAATATAAATGATAAATCTGCTTGCAGTTTTTGTAGGAGGCGGTATAGGGGCTTCTTGCAGATACATAATAACAAAAATCTCAACAAAATTTTTCGGCTTTGCACATTTTGGAACATTTGCGGCAAATATTATCGGATGCTTTGTTATAGGGTATATTTTCGGCTTAACAATGGAAAAATCACAGGTTTTGCCAACCTCTCTAAAATTATTTTTAACAGCAGGTTTTCTTGGAGGTTTAACAACATTCAGCACTTTCAGTTGTGAATCTTTTTGCTTTTTAAAGGAAGGAAAAATACTGCACTGTGCTTTTTACATGCTTGCAAGCTTTATCGTCGGACTGACAGCAACTTTTGCAGGCTATATCTTGTCAAAACAAACAGCATAAACAAAAAGGCTGCCAGAGAAAGTATGCAGCCGCCACCTAAAGGTGAATTATGGTATTGGTCTAAAACACTACAAGCTCTTTTGCATAAAAGAGGTCCCCTTGTAGTTTTATTTTTTGTCTTACATATGTTAGTTTAAACTAACAAAAATATTGTAAGTCATAACTAACTTTTTGTCAAGAAATTTATCCGATAATTTAGCTGACCGGGTATAAGAAATTTCTTTATTTTTAAATATTCTTTCAAATAAGCATTAAAATTCGAGGAATCTGTGAAAAAATTTACAGTATTTTTTATAAGTTTTTTTATGTTGTTTTTGTGCAGCACAAAAACACTTTGCAAAGAACTGCCTGAAGACAATATGATTTGGGATTATCACAGCGACAAATTTTTGGAATCTTTAAAAGAAGGGAAAGGACTGTACGACAAAGCAATGCAGCAGGATTTGGATTTAAGAATAAAAGAAGGACTTGACATAAATCTTATACCGGTTGACTTGAAATGCTGTTTACAAATAGCTATGGAAAACAACTATGATGTAAAAATTGCCGAAAAACAAAAAGATGAATACAAATGGTTATACAGAAACTCCATGACCGGACTTTTGCCGGATTTTTACTACAGATACCAAATCCAGGCATTGCACGGCGAGTTTCTAGTCGGTGATATTTTACCCAGAGTTATACGAAGAAATCCTATCTACAGCGGGTTAACCTTTGAATATCCTCTCGGAAACGGAAGCACATTTTTTACAATAGCAAGTGAAAACAACAAATACAAAGCACAAAAGCACAGTTACAAGTACACGCAAAATGAACTGCTTTTAAACACTACTTTGTATTACTACGATTTGCTTGAGACAAAATTAAATATAGAAGTTTTGCTGTCAAACCTCAGAGACAGAGCCGAACAACTAAAACTAATGCAAGCGAGATATCATATAGGAATAGGAACAAAATATGACATACTCAGAGCTGATGCACAGTACGCTGATGCCAAACAAGAACTTATAGGTGCATTGAACAGTTTAAGATTGAAGCAGGCAAGATTGGCAAATATAATGGGACTTGAAGTAACATTGACGCTCTATCCTTTTGAACAGGATGCTTATCCAAGAGAGCTTGTAAAACGCAGCAACTCCATAGACTGCTTGTACAATGTGGCATTACAGACTCGAGAAGACATAAAGGCAAAAAGAGCAGAGATAAGATCTCTTGTAAACTTAAAAAACCGTAACTACACGGATTTTTTGCCATATATAGATTTAAGCTACCAATACGCAAGAGTAGGTGCTACAGGCCCAAATGCACTCAGCCCTAACCATACTTTTAGTTTGAATGTGCTGGTACCGTTAGGTGAAAAAATGGGGGTGGGGACAATAACACAAAAAAATGCCGATCTTGAAAAGGTAAAAAAAGCAAGGTTTGAACTAACAAATCTTGAAAGAAACGTTAAAGAAAATATAGTTTCATCCTATTACAACTCCAAAACCGCACTGGAAAAAATAGAAGCAAACAAAAAACAGGTCGCTTCCGCAGATGAAGGTTTAAAATTTTCTTTAATAGGTTTTGATGTCGGACAAAATACTTTTATCGACGTATTAACCTCCCAAACCGAAAAAACAAGAGCAAGGCAGCAATTGATTACATCAATTATCCAATACAACAAAGCTCAGGCACAAATGCTGTTTGATACGGGGATAATAACCCCTAAAGCACTTCTGCTAAATTACAAAGGACTAGATTCATTAAAAAACTAAACCGCAATTTCAAAATGTGATTTCAAAATATCAGGAGTAACATTTTTGTAATATATAGCATTTGACACTACTGATGATTTAGCTGTAGAGTCTGTTTTTTCTTCTTTTGAATTTTTACTGCCGATATTGTTTAAAACATCTTTGTTTTCGGAAGAAAGACTGTTCATAAAGTTTACAAAAGAGATTGTCGCCGCATTTTCCTGACCTAATATTTGAGAAACTGCATCAGATATATTTAAATTGTTATTGTTTAAAATATTTCTGACAGCCTCGCTTGCACTATAAGTTTGTGCCGTTGAAAAGCTCACTGCTGATTGAAAATCTTGCATTGTGAGAGTTTCTCCGTCAGACGAAAGCTGGTTAAATTTGCTAATCAAATTGTTTACCAGCTTATAGGCACTGTTTTGTGTTAAATTTTCATTATTCAAAGTTTGGCTTAAATCGCTTAAATTTTGAAGAGTCAAAGACTCTTTTGCACCGGTTAAATATTGCAAAGACTCATAAACCACTTTCGAAATTTCCAATGCTTGTTTTTGCAGATTTTTGTAAGAATTATTTACGGAATACAACAAACTGCTATTTGAATCAACGGGATTTACAACAATGTTCATAGAGACCAACCTAACTTAACTATCTATGTTATAAATAAAACTTTGATTAAAAATTAATTGCCTTTAAAACATTGTAAAAAAATAAAACAACAGGCAGTACACCAAGTACTGCCTGAATAAAAGTCTTTTATAAGAAATGTAAACTAAACGTCAGATTCTATACTTAGACTGATTCTTCTGTCATCAGGATTGAATTTTATAACATTTGTCGTGATTTTGTCTCCGACATTCAGTATACAGTTGTTTTTGTTTTGATATTCAACAACTTCGTTATTTGGAAGTAATGCCTCAACACCTGGAAAAACTTCAACAAATGCACCAAAGTGTTTTAACCTAGTAACGGTTCCTTCAACTTTGGAGCCTTCCTTTATTTCATTTTTGGCTTCAATCCAAGGGTCTTTTTCCAGATTTTTCAAACTCAAGCTGACTCTCTGTTTGTCATGATCTATACCGATAACCTCTACATCAATGACATCTGATATTTTGAGTACATCTGACGGATGGTCAACCCATCTCCAGGACATTTGAGACAAAGGAAGAAGCCCATCCATACCGCCTATGTCTATAAAAGCACCAAAGTCGGTAATTCTGACAACTTCACCTTTGACAACTTGACCAACTTCCAGAGAAGAAAACATATTTTCTCTTGTTTCATCCTGAGCATCCGAATACACTTTTTTGTTTGAAAGTATAAAATTATTTTGTGCCGGATCTAAAGACAAGATTTTCAGCTCTATTTTTTCGCCGACAATGTGCTCTGTATCTTTGGCACGCAAGTGGCTGGAAGGTATAAAACCTCTGACGCCTTTAACTTCAGCAAGAACACCGCCTTTTACAACAGAAACGACAGTTCCTTCTACAGTAGCATCTTGAGCCTTGAGTTCTTCAAGTTCTTTCCAAGCATATGCCAGAGCAACTTTTTTGTAAGACAGCAAAAATCTGCCGTCTTCATCTTCTTCTCTGATAATCAAAAACTCATAAACAGAACCTTTTTCTAGGGTTTCTTCAACAGATTTTGTCATATCGGCTCTGGCTTCTCTTTCAGGAACACAAGCTGATGTTTTTGCACCGATATCTACAATAACTCCTTCCGAATCATAACCACAGACGATACCTTTCACAAGATCACCTTTTTGAAATTTGTAATCATATTGTGACAACAAAGATTCAAATTCATCATCCGTGTAAGTTTTAGCGACCATTAATCTTCTCCATTTAAAATATATATACTTTTACTGTTATAATAGTAAAATTTGTTTAATTTTGTCAAATAAAAAATAATCAAACATTAATAAATCTAAATGTTTTAGAGGTTTTTAACATACAAAACAATCTGTATTTAGTTATAAAATATTTTCGAAATTCAGAAATTAAGATAATGCTGCGTTCGAATTTTTGTTATTATTTCTGTAGCCAATACCTGCTCTGTATCCTGAGACAAAATACATTAAAGGTAAAGCCGGTTCAATCCACTTAAATCCTGACAAAACACCGGCTGTTGCAATGTCATCAGAGTGCAAAGCAATATCTGCAAGTTCAGGTTTCCTTTCATCGTAAACTCTTTTTTTTAAAGAAATTTTGCTGTTATTGTTAAAAAGAGGATCAATAACTTTTTGACTCATTTTGTTGGCTATCCAGCTTCCGCCTATTATGCCGGTAGTCGTAATTCCTGACAAAATAACAACCATTTTTTTTGCCGGAGACAAAGGTTTTATTGCCTTCAGTTTTTGCAGAAACTCTGCGGCAAAAAGTGCTGCACAAGCACCGACATTACACAAAAATATATTTGCAAAATACTGATAAAAACCTTCTTTTATTTTGTTTGCGGTAGAATTTTGGGAAGAAGTTTTTGTAACTCTGTCAGCAGCCACACCGCCCAATACACCTCCGACAACAGGCAACGCACCCAATAAAGAGAGACGGCCTATTTCAGAAAAAATATCTTTTGCATTCAAATTTTCAGGTTCAGGCAAAATAGTTTCAAAAAGTTTGTTTTTTAAATTGCTTTGTGGTATATCACGTATTAATTTTTCTACTTCTGACGGTTTTAAGGCTCTTTTTTTTGCATTATTCAAAATTTCTAAAATACTTCTGTCTTTTATACAAGATTTTTTTAAAAAATCATTTATCGCAAGAGATTGTTTTTGGAGTATCTCTTTTTTGGAATGTGCGGGAATTAAACGTGGAATGATTTGTTTTCCAAACATCTTTAAACCATTTGCACCTGCAAGTGAAGCTGCTGCTGTAGACGAAATGATTATTGAATTTTTTATAAGCTTATTCTTTTTAAATTCTTTGCTTTTCCCTTTTGAAGATTTATAAGTATCGTAAATACCATAAGCTCCGCCTAATGTTATCAACAAAGAAGGAATTTTTTTGTGTAATTTATTCAAAAGTAACGGCTGATCGGCATACCTGCCTAAAATTTTAATATTCATCAAAAACCTTAATTATGTTAGTCTCGACTAACAATATACCAGAACAAAATTGTTTGTCAAGACTAACTACAGGGAGACAATCACAATTTATTGCACTTTTCACAGATTTAAACAATAAAAAAAAGCCGTCCTTTGAGGCCGGCTACTAGACTTGGGGAGGAGGTTTGTTTGACCTTTCGGTCTAACACAATAGTAATCGGCAAAATTATTCAAAAACTTTAAGAATATCATTCATATGGTTTACAAAAATTAACAAATCTAATTAAAAAGCACATCAAAAAACTTAGAATCTATAACATTTTAAACTCAATTATCTGGGACACAACGAATAAAACGACTATCTAAATGCGACAAAATACAAAAAACATTTTATGACAAATTTCTTATACACAACTACCGGCAATGATTTTGCAAATATTTCAATTTCTTCGATACAAAACCGTTATCTACAACAGAATATGCTTTCATAATTCCCTGTAAAAAATTCTTTGCACAACCGGACAGATAAATTATAGCACCAGCGTTAATAGCTACCGCATCAAGCTTTGAGCCTTTTATTTTAGAATCAAAAATATCTTTCACAAGCTCTGCGTTATACAAAGGTGTTGCACCACGTAAAGAATCGCTTTCAGTCTTTTGAATTCCAAATTTTTCAGCAGAAATATCATATTTTTTAAATTCATTATTCTTTAGTTCATATACAACAGACAGCCCCGAAAGACTTATTTCATTTTGTTCAAGACTCTTGCCACAAACAATAATTGCCCGCTTTGTATCGTTTTCTTTAAGCAGGTTGATTAAATTTTCAGCTTCTTTCTCCGATTTCACGCAAGCAAAGACGTGTGATGAAATATAAATAGGCAAATTCAATAACAAATCATTTGAAAAAAATCTCTCACAATTTAAAAAGCAAACACCGTTTTGATTCAAAAAGCTTTTTGAATCAAAAATATTTTCACAAATTTGAATATTCAAATTATTCAAAACCGCCATAGAATTTTTTGCACAATACTTAACAATTTTCAAGTCTAAAGCAGAAGCAGTTATTGCGGCAGCAGTACCGACATTAAAAATATTTGCCAAAGATTGATACGTTGAAAAACATACAAGAGTATCATCTTCCCAAAATTTTTCTATAAATATATCAGACATACTTTATTATAAAAACAAAGTTTTAATTATTTATGTTAACAAATGTAACGAATAAAACAAATTTTGAAATTATATACTTTTTCAATACTTTATATATATGTAAGTGATAGATAAGACGAGGTTAACAAGATATGGCTTTATGTCCTAACAATGCAATAGATAAAAAACTTGCAAAAATCTATGCAGAAAAAGTTACTGTAAATCTTGAAAACCGTTCTACACTCGACCCGGAAGATTTTTGGAAGACTATGCAGATGATAGCTGTAACAAATAAGGCTATGATGCATATATCAAGAGTTTAATCTTTTAACAAGATAAATACCTTTTCCCGGTATATATTGGAGATTTATGGAGTTTTCCCTATTAGTCTAGTTTTGCCTGAGATAGCCTCAGGTTTTTTTTTGCTTAAATTTAAATCATTTCAAAACAGCCGTTTTTAAAAGATTAAGATATTTTGTTTTTTCGTCATTTGTGAATGCACCTTTTTTGGCACAATGAATATGATAAATAGCTTTGTCGGAATAGATAATCCTTGCGATTTCCGATTCTTTTGCATTATCAAATTTCCACTCATACAAAATGTCATTTTTATGCTGTGAAATAATCTTTTTTTCAAAGTTTTTACCGGAATTTTTTGCAACTGCTTCAATTGCACCTATGTGATTGTTGAAATACGAATCAAGAGTTGTTTTAAAATTGTCATTCAAAACAAAATACTGGACTGTGACAAGATGCGTCCATTTAAAGTTCTTTACGTCTTCCCCCTTTAATCCGTATTCAATTATTTTGGACTTTTCGTCCTTTTGCTCAACAGCCTTTTCCCATTTTTTCATATCCAGGTTCAACAAAACGTCACCTGTAGGATTTTGCGGAATACTGGAATGTTCTTCGGGTTTGTATGTATTAACAATACCGCTTTCTTCTTGAGCATTATGCTTATTTAAAATATTTTGATATTTTGCATTGTAGCTGGCTTGTTCGGATTTTATTTCTTTAAGCAGACGTTTATAATAAGCTTTTTCTCTTCCGCCCATAGATTCGAGAGTAACAGCCGTCTCGTAATATTCTATTGCTATATCATAATCTTTCTGGCTGCGTTTCAAATCACCCATAAAAACATATGCGTTCCAGTTGTCGGGATACAGTTTAATAGCATCCTGGAATGTTTTCTCCGCCATTTTGTTTTCATTGTTGTACGCATAGCTTGTACCCAAAAGACACAATGTACTGTATGAATCAGGATTATAATTTAACGCATTATTAAAACTTATAATAGCTTCTTCATATTTTTTTTCGTTGTATGCTTTCATTCCCTTATCGTACTCATGCCTGAAATTCAGTGCAGAGCAACCTGACAAAATAAATACCGTACTAACGGTAAAAACAACAAGAAAAATTCTGTACAAAAACTTCATATCCATCTGTTCCTTAATAAAAATTATAATAATACAGTATACAGCAGGCAATTATTTAAATTTTTTATTTTTTGTTTGTATCGAAATTTTCTTTAGTTATCTTACTTAAAATTATTGATTCAAACACTTTGCCCATTTCATCTTCTGAAATAAAGTTTTCGGAAGCATATTTTATACCGTTTTGTGCATATTTTTTCCGAAGTTCATCGTTGTCTAATATTTGAATAATTTCTTCAGCCATAACTTCCGGTAAAGGATTCAGCAACAAAGCACTATCCCTTCCGCCATATTTATATTCCGCTTCATTTACATCAATATCAGCAACAGCCAAGCCGCAGGCCATCATTTCGTAAGGAACAAGACTCGGATTTGTAGTAGAAAAGCATATACCCAAATCCGCATTTCTGTATAAATCAGCCAAATCCCTGATTGTCGGCAAAATACCTTTAAATGTAACATCAAAATGCAGCTTATTTTTTTTCAATTTATTTGAACCAAAGAATATAATTTCGATATCCGGACGTTTTTCTTTAACAATTTTTAATGCTTTTAAACCCAGTTCATAACATCTTCTCGGCATTTCAGGTTTTGCAAAGAAAATAACATTTTTGTTTTTCTTTGTTCTGTTTTTAGAGCAGTTATATATACTTGTATCCAGAGGGAAAAGAAATGGATGAGTTTCCGTTCCGTATTTTTCATTTAAAAATTTTGCAGGCCACGGTCCTGAAGTAATAACAGGAACTCCATATTTATAGCTGTTTTCTGCCAAAATATACTCTGAACCCATAGGATAAAACCAAGATTCAAAATCCTGCACCATATAAAACATCTGTTTGAACTTTTCTTTATGTTCATACATCATATAGAAAGTTTCCCACCATGTTGCTATACAAACATCGTGATGTTTAATTTCATTATTTTTAAAAGGCAAAATATCGACATAACGCATATCATTAAAATTTTTGTTTATAATATATTTTTGCTCTTCTAACAACTTGGGATTTTGTATGTAAACCGTAAGTTTGTGTCCGTAGTCATTCAATTTTTTTACCGCACGGAAAATATTTCTGTGCCCGCCGGAACTACCCATAACTTCCGGGACAATAAATGCTATATCCAAACCTTTTTCAAAGTCATAAGGATTTTTATACTCGCTTTGAGCCCATAAATGCTTTAACAAATTTGCATATTTGCGGTTATACACAAAAGAAAAAATTTTTATAAATGTTTTTTTTATTTCATTCTTAACAGACATCTAACCCTCTTTTTCATTCATAATTTCCAAAATACGTGTGTTATCACCGTATATTACAGGTGAATCATACTTTCTTGTTTTAAAAACTCCATACTCAGGTTTTATTTTTAAATTATTTTTCTTTATAAAGTCTTCAACTTTATCTTTTAATGCTACTGGTTTTCCTGAACAAACATTTATTATACCGGCATGCTTAAATTGAACAGAGGCAGCGGCTATTTGTTCTGAAACCTCATTTATATCAGTAAAATCATACTTATTTAAACCGTCCGTAAACGGAAATGAGCTTTTACCTTCTTTTTCTGCTAACAAAATTTTTGAAAAAACAGACTGATTTCTTGTGTCATCACCTGTTATATAAAAAGCTCTGAGCCATTTTAAAGAAACATTCTTGTCTTCTGCATACAAAGTTATTGCCTGTCTTAGAGCATTTTTAGCAATACCGTATAAAGATAACGGATTGCAAGGTGTGTTTTCATCAACTTTCCCTTCCCAGTATCCGACTTCATGCATAGAACCCATAACAGAAACTGACTTTACACCACTGTCTATCATTTTGGTCAAGAAGTTGTAATGATCAGGCAAACGTTCAATATGAGCAAAAGACTTGTGGTCAAATCCGTGTTGCCAGGCAAGATATACTAAAATATCTGGCTGTTCACATTCATTGTATATATCACAACTTGAATCAAATATATTTAGATTTTTTACGGATGCACGAGTATCTATATTGTTTGAAGCAAAATCAAGAGCGATAACATCGTGCCCCCAATCCAGCAATCTGCTTACTACGTGTTTTCCTATATAGCCATTAGCACCTGTAACAAGTATTTTCATTCTTTTAACCCTTATCATTTGTATCTATAAGATTTTGTTTAATCAAGTCCTTGTTATTTTTCACAAACTCCAAAAACTTCTCTTTATCCAAAAACAATGATATGTGTTCTTTTATAAACTCATCAGTCCAATTCCACCATTGGGTTTCAAGCAAAAGATCAATTGTTTCTTTATCAAATCTATATTTTATAACTCGGGCCGGAACCCCGACAACAACTGCATAATCAGGAACATCCTTTGTCACCACAGCACCTGCTCCGACAACGGCACCATTACCAATAGTTACACCTGAAAGGACAATTGAATTCATACCTAACCAAACATCATTTTTAATTGTAGTTTTCTTTTGTACTTTATTATGCTCTTCACATTCAATATTTTGCGCAACGTAGCCACCGAAATCAGCCATAAAAGGAAAAGTATGGGTACTAATCATATTTATAGCATGATTGGGAGGAGCAATTTTCACACCTTCTGCAATAGAGCAAAAGCTGCCTATCTGTACAAAACTCATACAGCACATAGTTGCGGCTTCATGTCCGTAAGTAGCTCGCCCTACTGAAAAATGGCTGTATCTGCATTTTTTCCAAAACATGTTTCTGACAGATCTGATGTATTTTTCAATTGAAATCAATACAGGGATTTTCATTAAAGATTTTCCTTCTTCACTATTTTGTTATAAAAGTCAATTAAACCGGATATTTGATTATCCACACAGAAAGGTATTGCAATTTTTTCATATGAAGCTTCCGCAACTTCCTTTCTTTTATTTTTGTCCGTAACAAGAATTTTCAGATATTTATACCATTCATCATCATTTGAAGCCAAATAACCGGTAACCTCGTTTTCAATACATTTTTGATAAGAATCTATCGGAGATACCACACAAGGTACTTTTACAAGAGCTGCTTCAAAAATTTTTGTTTCCGCTTTGCAGTCGTTGTATGGGTTATTAAGTTCTAAAGGTGCTATATTTATATCCATTTTTGCCGAATATTTAAGAAGAGACAGATATCCCATATATTTTTTACGCTTTATTTGCTTTTTGTATGCATCAAATTTTTCATTCAAAACTAATGGTCCGACTATATGAAGTTCAAGATTCGGAAACTCTTCCAAAAGTTTCAAAATTGCATTTTCTGCCTGTTCAAAATCCTTGTTGTGTGTAGCAGTGCCTGAAAGGTAAGAAATTTTTATAACTTCATTATCAAATTTTTTTACTTTGTTTAATTTCTGTGCAAGTTTAAACTGTTTTTCATTTATACCCAATTTAAAAACAAACGAGTTTTTGCTGTCAAAACCTACGGCATTAAAAAATGATTGAATGCAAGATGTACTAACAGTGGCATAATCACAGTCAAGCAATGTTTTTTTGTATGCTTTTAGTGAATTCTTAAATCTTTCCTGCTTCTCTTGTGTTTCATGCTTTATTCTGTCAAACCAATCCATTACTCTTTCGTCAAAAATCAAATCATCCGTGTCGAAAACAATGGGAA
>CALURG010000069.1 GCA_944323115.1 Candidatus Gastranaerophilales bacterium | reverse complement strand
TCTTTTTTGCAGGTAGCCTAGTGTGTTTTGTGATACTTATTTTTATTGCTATTTCTATAGTTATTGAAACAATTATAAAAAGGATTATTAAAGCTAATTGGGAAAACATAAAAAAATTTCCTTCTTGTGAGAAAAGTTATAATAATAAGTTTTTTTGGATATACGACATTTTGTACATATATCTTATATTTAGTGCTCCAATCCTGTATTTTTTCTTAATTAAACACTAACAATAAAGCTCTATCAGAAATTGTAAATTGATATGTTATAATCTATTTATGATAGATATACTGCTAACTGCCATAATCAATATTTGCAGAGAACTGAAAAAATTCAGAAAATATTCAACTTATTATAAATCACTTGCTTTACAAGTTTTTCTGCTTTGTATTGCAAGTAATTTTACTTTATACTTTTATACAA
Organism: Candidatus Gastranaerophilales bacterium; assembly: GCA_944323115.1. Taxonomy (GTDB): domain Bacteria; phylum Cyanobacteriota; class Vampirovibrionia; order Gastranaerophilales; family Gastranaerophilaceae; genus Limenecus. The sequence goes on along the minus strand of CALURG010000069.1, from coordinate 11,440 downwards.
ACAAAAACATTTTTTTGAATATACCTGAAAGCACGTATAATAATCTAATCTTATTCTTTTTTATTGCTGCGGCAATTATGTTTATTTTGGTTATTATAAATGCAATTTCTCTCTTAATTAAAATTTTTGTAAAAGCTTGCCGAAACGAAACGTATTACGATACGGTTTACAATAAATACCTGGAAATCTACGACATTTTATGGATTTATACAATCATAATTCAGCCAATTTTATGTAAAATTATATTCAAACATTAATCATAGTATCCACAAAAATTGCCTTAATGTCTGTACCTATATAGAAACTATTATTTTAAATTAAAATAAATAAGTACAAAAAAGAAAGGGAAAATATGTTTTGTTTTCAATGTGAGCAAACAGCACAAAGCAAAGGATGTACAATATCCGGAGTATGCGGCAAAAAACCTGATACAGCCGATTTGCAAGATGAATTAATCAATGCATTAATAAAACTGGCCAATTGTTGTGAAGAAAATGAAACAAACACAAATCTTTTAATCAAAGGTCTGTTTATCACTATTACAAACGTAAATTTTGACAACGGTTCAATAAATTCTTTTATTCAAAAAGTTAAAGAAAATATAAATTGTAACAGTAATTTTGATATAAAAAGTATTTGGGAAGCCGATGAAGATTCAAGAAGCCTAAAATCACTTATCTTGTTCGGACTTAAAGGTATAGCGGCATATGCTTACCATGCCCGCATATTAGGTTACAAAGATAACACTGTAGACAGCTTCTTTTATGAAGCATTAAAAGAAATCTCAAAAAATAATAACTTAGATGAACTCACATCTCTTGTGCTGAAAACAGGAGAAATAAACTTAAAATGCATGGAACTTCTAGACAAAGCAAATACAGAGAAATACGGCACGCCTGAACCGACTAAAGTAACGACAAATATTGAACCCGGACCGTTTATTGTGGTCACGGGGCATGATTTAAGAGATCTGTCGTTGCTATTGGAACAAACAAAAGATAAAGGTATTAATATATATACACATGGTGAAATGCTGCCTTGTCATGCGTATCCGGAGCTAAAAAAACATTCTCACTTGAAAGGCAACTTTGGTACAGCATGGCAAAATCAACAAAAGGAATTTGCCAATATCCCCGCACCAATACTTTTTACGACAAACTGTATAATGCCTGTAAAAGACAGCTATGCTGACAGAGTTTTTACAACATCAGTAGTAGAATATCCACAAATGACACATATTGATGAAAACAAAGATTTTACTCCGGTTATACAAAAAGCACTTGAACTGGGCGGATATAAAGAACCGCAGCACATGACAGGAATCAACGGCGGGGACACACTCACTGTAGGATTCGGGCACAATACGGTTTTGTCCGCAGCACCCAAAGTAATAGAAGCTGTAAAAACAGGAGCACTAAAGCATATCTTTCTTGTAGGCGGATGTGACGGTGCAAAACCCGGCAGAAATTATTATACTGAATTTGTAAAACAAACACCAGACAATACTCTTGTGTTGACACTGGCATGCGGAAAATACAGGTTTAATGATATAGATTTGGGAGAAATTAACGGACTTCCGAGACTTTTGGACATGGGGCAGTGCAATGACGCATATTCTGCAATAAAAGTTGCTGGTGAATTGGCAAAAGCATTCAATTGCGGCATAAATGAGCTGCCTCTCTCTTTAGTTCTTTCTTGGTATGAACAAAAGGCTGTGTGTATTCTGCTGACTTTGTTATATCTTGGAATAGAAAATATAAGACTCGGCCCGACACTGCCGGCATTTGTATCACCTAATATTCTTAACTTTCTGGCAGAAAAATTGAAAATAAAACCTATTTCCACACCGGAACAAGATATTGCAGACATTTTGTCATAGCATTAACATATGGTAAAATACCTTTATGGAAAAGAAATTTAAACACCTTAAGACCGGAGACACTTATTATCTGATACGTGATGATATAATAAACTGCACAAATGCCAATAATCACCAGACAATGGTATTATACAGGCGGGAAGGCTACCCTGAATTGCTCTTTGTAAGAGAAAAAGAAGAATTTTTTCAGAAATTTCAAGAACTATAAAAAGAGGCTTATGCCTCTTTTTTGTATGAAAAATTAAAATACTTAACGTTTTATATAAAAGGAAAAATTTATAATATAATTTAATAAGAGAATTTTTCAAGGGGAGAAAATGGACAATAGTCTTAAGTCTTACGGTGAATGGAAACACTGGAATATAAGTACAGAATTAAAAGATTTATTTGAAAATTGTAAAAAACTTATATTGCCTGACAACAGAAAAGAACTTATTGATTATTCTACAGGGAATGCAGAAAACAAAATTTTCTCTGTTGAATACGAAATAAAGGGCTTAGGGATAGTAAAAGAAGCTGAAGTAATAAGATGTAAAAACGGAATTGCCGTAAATTACCCTGAATCATACATGAGAAGGAGAGATCCTGACTGTATGGTTGTCAACAATATAGCTATGACTGACAAAATTACATTTAAAGAAAGATTCAAAAACGATTTCGAACCTATAAGAAGTGAAACATTTAAATGGCTTTCTGAAAATGAACTTATTGTCATACCTTTTATGGCAGGAGGCAAAGAGTACGGATATCCTGCAATAATGATTACACCAAAAAATGCTGCATTTTTTGCAGCCAGCTTATATGATCTTCAGGGTGTTATACCAAAAGACGAACTTGAAAAAGAATTTGAGCCTAAAGCTGTAATCTACGTGGCACCACCGTTTAGACACACTCATTTTGAAGGGAAACAGGTCGTTGTTCACAATCAGCAAGGTACATTACATGAAGTATTTTCTTACAACTTATATCCGGGTCCGAGTGCAAAAAAAGGAGTATACGGTATACTGCTTGCACTTGGTATAAAAGAAGATTTTGTAACCGTTCATGCTTCAACAGTAAACATAATAACACCTTATGACAACGATATAAGCATTCTGCATGAAGGAGCTTCAGGCAGCGGAAAAAGCGAAATGCTTGAATATGCACATCGTGAAGAAGACGGCAGATTATTGCTCGGACGAAATGTCGTTACGAAAGAAGAGAAATATTTAGCTTTGCAGCAAGGTTGTAAACTTCAACCGGTAACTGATGATATGGCACTATGCCACAACAGTTTTCAAAAAGGAAACGGCAAGCTTTGTGTTACCGATGCGGAAAATTCTTGGTTTGTAAGGATTGATCATATAAAAAAATACGGAACAGACCCCAATTTGGAATCTGTCACGACAAATCCGAAAGAACCTTTAATATTTTTCAATCTCGAAGCACATCCGGACGCTACATGTTTGATATGGGAGCATGTTGAAGATACACCCGGTAAAAAATGTCCAAATCCGAGAATAATAATACCGAGAAACCAGATGAAAAATATTCTTGATGGACCGGTAGAAATAGATTACAGAAGTTTCGGGCTCCGTACACCGCCTTGCACAAAAGAACAGCCCTCTTACGGGATTTTTGGCATGCTGCATATTCTCCCTCCTGCTTTGGCTTGGCTGTGGAGATTAGTCGCTCCGAGAGGATTTGGAAACCCCAGTATTACAACAAGCAAAGAAAATTGTTTCAAACTAGAAAGTGAAGGAGTCGGTTCTTTCTGGCCTTTTGCAACAGGGAAACGTGTAGATTTCGCCAATATACTGCTTGAACAATTTATGCACACAACAAAAACCAGAAATATACTAATTCCCAATCAGCATATAGGCTCGTGGGAAGTAGGATTTATGGCAGAATGGATAATCAGAGAATATCTTGCAAGAAGAGGTCAGGCCTCATTTAAAAAACTAAACCTGAAACCTGCCAGACACCCTCTTGCAGGATACATTCCGGAAAACATACACGTAGAAGGGACAGCTATTTCAAAAAAATTCTTTGATGTAACAAAACAGCCCCAAATTGAAGAAGAAGGCTATGACAAAGGTGCAAAAATACTCGAAGACTTTTTTAAAGAAGAATTACAACTGTATTTAAAATCAGATTTACACCCGCTTGGAAAAGCTATCATACTATGCTGCATGGACAATGGTTCCGTAGACGACTATGACAAACTTATACCTGGCAGTTATTAATAACGCTTAAACTTACAAGAATCATCCCGCATGTCGACTTTTCCGTCAAAATCATTGTCAACTCCGTCATAGCAGGAATTTATTGAGTTGAATGATTCCGCCATAGGATTTTTGTAAAGCCATTTGTTCGGAATAGAGTTGTAAAAATACAAAAACTTTTCTTTAAAGTTTGCCGCCAGTTTTGGATTTGAAATAATCAAAACATTTTCATCATTGTAGTTCTCAGCACTTTTTGTAAAATTCATAGACCCCAGTACAACATACTTGTCGTCTACTATTATAGACTTCATATGCATTTTGCCGGCTCTATTTTCTGTTTTGACCAATACACCGTTATCTCTGAGAGTTTTTACAGAAGAATATTTTGAACCTGCTGAAGTTGCATCCACAATCAACCTGACATCAACACCACGTTGTTTAGCTTCAATAAGAGCATTTGTAAAATCTTTGTGAGTAACGACAAAAACAGGAACATAAACATAATGTTTCGCATTTTTAATTAAAGGTATTATGTGACGTGATATAGCACGGTCTTGCGGAGAAAAATATACAGATACGGAAGAGCCCGTTTGTTCACTTTTATTTCTGGTTTTAAGTTTATGAAAATATCCGCTGTACATTTGTTCAAACTCATCGGTATAAATCTTTGCAATTTGCGATGATTTAATCAAAACTGCGGAATTAGCATTAAAACCCGACAAATCGGTATGAGAAATATTTGCGGAACCCGTCCAGACTTTTTTACCGTCAAAAATAAAAAATTTGTTGTGCATAATAGCATCTTTTGTAACATTTGACGAACTAATTACACTGGTATTAAGTTCAATATCAGATTTTGACTCTTTTAGTATATTTTTCAGAGAAGTTGTTTCGGTGTATATTGTTGTGCCGTTTTTATTTAAATCATACACCCAGCGAATTTTGACACCTCTTTTAGCGGCATTTATGAGAGCATTTGTAATTGAAGGCTGATTATCAATACCATATATAGCAAAATCAATAGAACTTTGGGCACTGTTAATTTCGTGCAGCAAAGACTTACAAAGGGTAGTCAAACATTTTGATGAAGGATAATTGTATTTTGTAAAATCAGTTACATAAAAATCTAACAAACTATCTTTGTAAACCGGAGAATATTTTTCATCAATATCTTTTGGATAGAATGTTCTGCTATCTTTTCCGTCCTCTATTTTGTTTTTTAAATTGCATAATTTACAAGGAATTGCATCTTTTGGCAAATTCTGTTTTTCAATAACAATCTCATTTGCAGACAAAAGTGCATATTTGCAATCCAAATTATGAAATTTGTTAGATTTTTTATTGTAACTGACAATATTTAGTTGTTTTGCTTTGTTTATATTTTCTGCAACCTTATTTTTATTGTCAGTTGTCAAAACATAACCGTTGTCAGCGAGTGATTGTGCATAATCAATTCCGTCACTCAACATCACAACAGGGTGATTGTCTTTACCCCGAACAATTTGCACTTTCTTGTTCAAAAGAGTTTTCTTTGCAAAAAGCATCCCCAGATAATTCAACTGGGCATTTTGAACTTTATTGAAACAATTCGGCTCATTATCAAGCCACTGCATTTGAATCATTTCATTTTCATCAGCAACATTATTTGAATTAAAGTCAACAAAAAACTCAACAGACGAATTGACTTTTACAACTTTAAAGTCTTTTTCATTATCAAAAGAAAAATAAAATATTAATATAAAAATTGTAATCAGAACAAAATAGGTAATTCTTCTCATAAAATGATTATAAATTATAATTGTTATTTAAGTAAATTTAGTTAAAGATTTTGGCATAATTAATTACATGAATTAAAATCAAATTATGAAAAAGGATGTATACGCATATTTACATACACACTGGGACAGAGAATGGTACAGGGAATTTGAAGAGTTTCGTGTACGACTTATTGAAGTTACAGATGATATATTAAACAAACTTGAAAAAAATGAGGTAGATGCTTTTTATTTCGATGGGCAAACAGGTGCACTCAAAGATTACCTCGAAATAAAACCTGAAAATGTTGACAGAATAAAAGCACTTGTAAAAAGTAAAAAATTGTTTGTCGGCCCATATTATTGTTCAACTGACAGCCTCCTTGTTGACAGTGAGTCCATAATAAAAAACTTGCAAATGGGAATAAAAGATTCCGAAGAATACGGCTGCAAAGACTTTATTGCATATCATGCGGACACATTCGGACACAGTTCATACATTCCGCAGATTATAAAATATTTTAATATAAAAAATGCAGTATTTTGGAGAGGGCTGGGTGAACTGGAATCAGAATTTTTATTCAGAAATCTAAAATCCGAATATCTTATAGAAGGATATTTTCATGACTATTTTTCAGCAAACGTTTCATTTGAACAAAAAGCAAAAATGCTAAAAAGAACGCTGGACAGAATTTCAAAATACTCCGGCGAAAATATTTTGCTCCCACTTGGTGCAGACCATTTGACACCGCCAGATAACATAAAAGAACAAATAAAAGAAGTAAACAAACTGCTTGAAGATTACAAAATAATACTGTCAACACCTTTTGAATATCTAAAAAAAGTCGAAAAAAATTACAAAAAAAATATCACGCACGAATTCAGAGACACCAAAAGAAACTTTATTCTACCGGGCGTATATTCATCAAGAATAGATTTGAAACAACAAAATAGTATCAATCAATGGAAACTTGCAAGACAAATACAACCTTTACATGCAGTTTTAAGCTTTTTAGGAAAGACAAAAAACTTTCAAAGCGAAATTGATTACGCATACAAACTGCTGATAGACAATCAGCCTCACGACAGTATATACGGGTGCAGTGTAGACAACGTGCACAAAGAAAACAAAATAAGAAGTCTTAAGCTTTCAGAGATTATAAATGCCTTAAATAACAGCATCCAAAGAGATTTATATAACGAAGAAGAGTTTTCAGCAATTAACCTCTCTAATTTTGATTTTCAGGGTGCACTAAAAATCTCAACAACGAAAAAGCTTTCAAAAAACTTTAATGCACAGCTTATCGGCACAAGAAAAGGCTTCCCGCTTACAAGACTATATCGAACTAATGAAATACCCGTGACAGAGGATTATACAAATATCTATGATTATCTTGTTGATATAAAAAAGATAAAAGCACTGTCATCAAAAAAGCTTACAAATAAAGACATTAATAATGTTTCAACACTAAGAATTACGGACAAATCTATAGAAAACAGCCACATACAACTTTCTGTGTCAGGCTGCAAAATAAATATAAAAGACAAAGAAAGTAATACACAGTATAAAAACATTCTTGAATTTATGGACAGAGCAGATATAGGCGACAGCTACAACTTTGGAGCGTTGTACAAAGACAAACCGCTAAGTGCCAAAATCAAAAAATCAAAAATACTAAAAAAAGGTCACATAAAATCCACTCTGAGAATAATATTTGAAATTAATATACCATCTTCATCAGAAGACAAAGGAAGAAGTAATACACTTAAAAAACACACACTCTTTTTAGATGTTTCTCTGGGAAATCAAAATGATTACCTTGAATTTTGTCTGCACTGGGAAAACAAAAGCAAAAATCATATATTACAGGTAAAATTTAACCTTCCCGAAAAAATAACTGAAACATACTCCGATGATTTGGCAGGATACACAAAAAGAGAATTTGAGACGGATTATGATATATACAAATATATTCCCGCACCTCGAGGTATAGAGTTGAAACTCAATACTGCACCAATTCAAAAATTCTTATTGGTCCAAAATATTGGTCTTGTTACAGAAGGTCTTCAAGAATACGAAGTTTTCAAAAATGAACTCAGATTAACACTCTTAAGAGCTACAGGTACTATTTCAAATCCGCATAATCCTACAAGAGGAACTCCTGCCGGCCCGCCGCTGCCTACTCCGGATTTACAAATGATAGGTAAAAACCACGCAAGATTTGCTCTTTGTTTCAAAAAAGATATACATTCTCTTGAAGAAACATCAGAGAAATTTTACAATACAGCCTTTTTATTAAATGCAAATCTTGAAAGTGAATCATATTTTTCATCCGGCAATAAAAACATACTTGTTAGCACTGTAAAAACAAACAAAAACAATGATTTAATAATCCGATTTATAAACATGTCAAACAACCGGCAAAAGTTTTCATTCAAAACGAGTTTGCCGCACAACGGAATATATTATATCGATGCAATGGAAAATATTACAAAGAAATACAAAAACTCCGTAATTGAAGGAAACTCATTTGTTGCAGTGCTTTTAAAAAATTATGGACAAAATGTGAGCAACTCAAAAAAATAATAGCTCTAATAATCAATGATATTACTAAAAACAAAAATCGGGATGACAAGATTCGAACTTGCGACCCCCGCGACCCGAACACGGTGCGCTACCAAGCTGCGCTACATCCCGATAAATTTATTTAAAACTATTCAATTTTCAATTTAAAACAAATTACTATATAATTCTATCATAAAATATTGATTTACAAGAGGTAAACCATGAAAAGATGCAAATGGGTAGATGAAAAGTCAGAATTATACGTAAAATACCACGACGAAGAATGGGGTGTACCAAAGCATGATGACAGAGAGCTTTTCGAACTTCTTATTCTTGAATCATTTCAAGCAGGGCTTTCATGGCTGACTGTTTTAAAAAAGAGAAATGCCTTCAAAAAAGCTTATGACAATTTTGATGTAATAAAAGTTTCACAATACGACAACACAAAAATTGAGAAATTGCTTAATAACCCTGACATAATAAGAAGCAAAAGTAAAATAACCGCATCAATAACCAATGCAAAAATTTTTATTAAAATACAAAAAGAATTCGGAACATTTGCAAATTATATCTGGGGATTCACAAAAAATAGAGTAATAAAAAATAATACCAACATAATACCGGTAAGTACAGAACTGTCCGACAAAATCTCAAAAGACCTAAAAAAAAGAGGTATGAAATACGTTGGAACAATTATTGTATACTCTTACCTGCAAGCAATCGGTGTTGTAAACGACCATGAAACAGATTGTTTCAAATACTAATTTATCTCCTCATTATTCAAATAGGTAATTTCCAATATTAAGCTAAGATACAGGAAGTCAGTTAAAATTGTTTAAGCTTTACAGCTCAGGATCAGGTGAGTGATTTTTGAGTCCGCAGGACGTAAAAAATCCGATACGTGGAACCTGCGAAATTTAAGCATAAAAATATCGGAACGACAGGATTTGTCCTGAGATGTTGGCGAGCTTTGCGAGCTTTACAGCTCAGGATCAGGTGAGTGACATGTTAAAACAATTATTATATATTCTTATCCGCAAGCTATTGAAGTTGTTGATGCTCCTGAAATTGAATCTTGCAGATATAAAAAACTAGACAAATATTTGCAAAACATATATATTAATAAATAAGAATGATGTTTTCTGCCCTCTAGGATTAAATTAATTATAAAAAAAGGAGTATATTTTATGAGAATTTCAATGGTTAGCAATTTTTATGCCCAAACGTCATTTAAAGGAAAGTTTAAGTTTGTAAATGAGGATGAGTATGAAGATCGTGAACAAAGAACAACTATTATAACAAGGAATTATATTTATCACCCGTATAAGTATGAAACAACAGAAGAAATCCAAAAAAACCTAAAGGAATTTAATAAAAAACACAAATCATACGGTGGAGACAAAATTCCGGATGGTGGAAAGAATTCAGAAACAGAAGAATCTACGTATACTCAAGGATATGGATATGATATTTTATATAGCGCCACTCTTGGAAGCAGACTACCATTTAACAAATCAGCAATAGATATAGAAGATTAATAAAAATATTAGGAATTAATACAATATTTTAAACAGTATTAAACAAAAAGACCGTATCAAAAAATTAGATACGGTCTTTTAAATTATTATAAAAACGACAATTATGCATAAAAATATCGGAACGACAGGATTTGTCCTGAGATGTTGGCGAGCTTTGCGAGCTTTACAGCTCAGGATCAGGTGAGTGATTTTTGAGTCCGCAGGACGTAAAAAATCCGATACGTGGAACCTGCGAAATTTAAGCATAAAAATATCGGAACGACAGGATTTGAACCTGCGACCCCCATCACCCCAAGATGGTGCGCTACCAAGCTGCGCTACGTCCCGACAATTTTAAAACCAGACATATGCAGTTCAAATGAAATTAAGCCATTTGTAATCAACAAAGTGTCCGGATTTATTATTTAATTTTCAATTTACATTCTAATTTTAACATAAAATAAATGTTTTCAAGATGATTTCAAAAATTTTTCAATCCAAGAAATTAAATCAGGATAAAACAGGTAGTTATGCCCCATCCTCAACATTTCCTTTCTGTTCGAAGCGAAATCGCCAAGATTGTTCAATTGTTTATAAATAAATGCATACATGCCTGTGCGATCAGCACCCGCTTTGCAGTGCATGTGAACTTTGCCACCGGCTTTTTTAACCGACTCAACTATCTGCAAGAATTTTTCAACATTGCTTTTTTGAGGAGAAGTTGTTATTGAGGGGATATTGTGATATTTCATCCCATTTTTTTCTACAACGGATTTTTCATTAAAATTAATATGAGGCTTCACCATTGTACGGAAATTAATAATATCTGTCACTCCGTTTTCTTTGAGCCATTTGAAATCATTTTTCATAGGTTGTGCAGAACGGGATAAAGTATCATCAATTTTTAAATAATTATCAGGTTTTCCATAAAAATTTATAATGTAATTTATTTTCATAATAATTCCTATATTTGCTAAAACAAAAAAGTTCTGTCATAAACTCCGACAGAACCCCTTCAATCCAAACTCATCCCCAAATCTTGTATCCCCTCGACTAGCAGCACAAAACCTAAATTCCTAATCTAATAAACTAAATAAAAATTTTATTTTTTTAATTTCTCTTCCACGATTACGCTTAATCCCCGGAATCAGCCATCACCTCTTTCTTCCTTCCAATAAAATAATCTTACAAAAACCAAAATTTCGTATCAACAGATAATTTGTAAAATAAGATTTACAATCGACCATGCCCCTCTATAACAGTGAATAAAATACATTTTTACAAACTTAATAAATAAATATTAATAAAAATAAAAAGATAAAAGCCGTGCCACTGCCTATCGACAAATGCAAAAACAATTCTATCTTATACCTGTCTCCCTCTCAAAAAGCTCTTACCCAAAAATTGAATCTTAGTGCTGCTTCGTTCCCGATCTGACACGGTTCGATTGTTTTTGCCAAAAGATTTTGAGCAATCATAAACAAATACAAAAATTCCTCGCTCCCGCAAAAGCCTCACAG
>CALURG010000068.1 GCA_944323115.1 Candidatus Gastranaerophilales bacterium | reverse complement strand
CGCACGACATTCAAGAAATCTTTGATTTCGTAGAATGACGGGTGCTGGCGATTTGCTTTAGCAAATCGAACACGTAAACCGTAGTTCTTGCAAACTTTGTTTGCTTAGAAATACGTGGTGAGAGTCTGTGTCTTTATTTGCTTTTTAATGTTCAATGGAGCGGAAGACGGGACTCGAACCCGCAGCAGCCTGCTTGGAAGGCAGGTACTCTACCATTGAGTTACTTCCGCATAGATTTTTGATTTTGCGTCCCTGCCTTCCATTCGGCAGGTAGTAATCTTAACTTCGAGTGCTTCGCACTCTTGGCATTGAGTTACTTCCGCATAGATTTTTGATTTTAGCGTCCCTGCCTTCTACCGGCAGGTAGTAATCTTAACTTCGAGTGCTTTGCACTCTTGGCATTGAGTTACTTTGCTTATCCTTCTTTTAAGATGGTCGGGATGACACGATTTGAACGTGCGACCCCCTCGTCCCAAGCGAGGTGCGCTACCAAGCTGCGCCACATCCCGTTATTGAATTTTAACCAGTAGCACACCTACGGTTACCTCTCACAAGTAATTCATTGAATTACTTGCTCGTTAGAGTCTCTCACTAAAAATGACATTTAGTCATTTTCCGTTCGGCAGAGTCAAGCTGCTACATTTCTCAAAACGATATTTACTGTTTTATTCAACAGGACATCCTACATAAAAATCAAATCAAATTTACCTTATATTTGGAGCATTGCTCTTTTCAACGTACAAATTTTTAGTAACTAAAGTTTAACAACAACATATAGCATCGTCAAGAACTTTTAACCTGTTCAAGAAAAAGGGCATTTATCTTAAAGGCATTTTTCTTGTAACTTTAATCAAATGCCAGCCGTATCTTGTTTTTACAGGATCCGATACTTCACCTATTGGGGTAGAAAATGCTGCGTTTTCAAACTCTGGAACCATTTGTCCTCTGTTGAAATAACCCAAATCCCCGCCTTTGTCTTTTGATGGGCATTTTGAATATTGTTGTGCAAGTTTTTCGAAACTTTCACCTTCTACTATTCTTGATTTTAAAGCCCATGCCTGATTTTCATCATCAACAAGAATATGACTTGCACGAACTGTCTTATACAATGTAGGGTCTTCAGATTCAGCATTTGCAATTATTACTTGTGGGTTGAATGTGGACACAATCGGCATATAAATTGCAAAGAAAAACAGCAACGAAAATACAATTTTAAGTCCGAATTTTGTATATTTTTTCATAAAAACCTCAAATAATTTTCTTATAAAAATTGTAATAAATTTATAATAAAATTACAATCATACACAAGAATATAAAATAAATTTGATATGTTTGTACTGTGATGATAAAATTGTGTAAGACTTTTTAGTGTGGAATTGAGTATGTTAACAAAAGATATAATTGATAATTTTAAAAATCTTTCTATACTTTGTATCGGCGACATTATGCTGGACAAGTTCTATTACGGTGATGTTGAAAGAATCTCTCCGGAAGCTCCTGTACCGGTTTTTCAGATAAAAAATGAAAAATTGATGCTTGGCGGTACAGGAAACGTTATTGCTAATTTAGCTTCATTAAACATAAAAACTAAATATGTCGGCGTAACAGGTGATGACGAAGCCGGTATTCTCATCGAACATTTCTTGAAAAAAGCAAATTGCAAATATACTCTGCTAAAACAAAAAAATTACAATACCACAACAAAAAACAGAATGATAGCGAGTAATAACCATTTGTTGAGAGCAGACAAAGAAGATTTTCTCATTTTTGATGATGCCAAAATTCAAAAATTTGCAAATACTGTTGAAAAAGAAATAAAAGATGTTGACATAGTTCTTGTATCGGATTACAAGAAAGGGCTTTTAACAGAAAATACTACACAAATAATTATAAATCTGTGTAAAAAATACGGGAAAAAAGTTCTTGTTGACCCAAAAGAAAGAGATTTTTTCAAATACCGCAATGCAGATATTGTAAAACCGAATTTAAAAGAATTCGAACTTGTAAGCGGTAAAAAATTTAATACGAGTGATAATGATTTTAAGATAAAAATCAAAAACAGTGCAGTTGAAGTTATGAACAAATACAATATATCAAACTTGTTGATAACACTAAGCAAAGACGGTATGATTTTTATTTCTCAAGACAAAGATCCTATACAAATTAGTGCGGAAGCAAAAGAAGTGTTTGATGTATCAGGTGCCGGTGATACGTCTTTGGCTGTACTGGGTGCGGCTTTGGCTTTGGGTGAGGATATAGCTGATGCGATGAAGCTGGCTAATCTTGCTTCAGGAATTGTTGTCGGAAAATTGGGTACAGCATGTGTCTCTCCTGAGGAATTGGCTGAAGCAATAGACAGGGCAAACGGTATACACAAACTTTCTCAAAAATCAAAGATTATTACACTAAAAGAAGCAGTTGAAAAAGCAAAAGAACTAAAAGCAAAAAACAAAATTATCGGTTTTACAAACGGATGTTTTGATGTTCTGCATCTGGGACATATTCATTCATTTGCCGGAGCGAAAGATGTTTGCGATGTTCTTTTTGTCGGTATAAATTCCGATAAATCCGTTAAAAATGTAAAAGGTGAAAAATTCCCTTTACAAAATGAAAAAACAAGATCTTATGTTGTTGCTTCTCTTGAATTTGTTGATTATGTAGTATTGTTTGATGAAAATACAGCAATGAATGTTGTTGAACAGTTGAGACCTGATGTTATTGCAAAAGAGGGCTATAAAATTCAAGACTGGCCGGAAGCACAAAAAGTTATATCTTATGGCGGCAGAGCTGTTGAACTGGAGAGAATAGAAGATTACTCCGTCACTTCAATACTTAAAAAACTGGATAAAATGCCTATCGCATAAGATTAATATATTTTATAAAAGAAGGAAATTTTAAATGTTTGAACAAATAAACAAGGATTTTGAAACGATATCGCAAAATTTTATAAAAATTAAAGAACTTACTCCTCAAATTCAAAAAGTGTGTGAATTGTGTATTGAATCTTTAAAAAAAGGCGGAAAAGTTATGTTCTGCGGAAACGGAGGTTCTGCTGCAGATTCTCAGCATCTTGCTGCCGAACTTGTCGGCAGATATAAAATGAACAGACCTGCTTTGAATTCAGTTGCACTTACTACTGACACTTCTATTCTTACTGCCGTAGGCAATGATTTTGGTTATGACACGATTTTTGAAAGACAGGTTGAAGGAATCGGCAAAAAAGGAGATATACTTGTAGGTCTTTCAACAAGCGGCAACAGCAAAAATGTAATTCTTGCAATTGAAAAAGCAAGGACTATGGGAATAAAAACAGTTTCTTTTACCGGCCAAAAAGGCGGAAAAATGAAAGAAATTTCAGATGTTACAATAAATGTTCCCTCTGATACAACAAATCATATTCAAGAAATGCACATTGCTGTAGGACATATAATCTGCGGTCATATCGAAAAGTCTTTGGCTCCAAAAGTAAAAGCCCTTTTTCTTGACAGAGACGGGACGATAAATGTAGATTACGGATTTACTTACAAAAAAGAAAAACTCGATTTTATTGAGGGGATTTTTGACTTGTGCAAGCGTGCTCAAGAAAAACAATACAAAATATTCGTTATCTCAAACCAATCAGGTGTAGACAGGGGCTATTTTACTCTTGAACAAATGCAAGAGTTTAACAGCTATATGAAAGAAGAATTTAAAAAACAGGGAATAGAGATTACTGATATCTATTGCTGCCCATATCTTGAACATCCTGACAGAAAACCGCTTCCGGGTATGTTTTTGAAAGCCAAAGAACGCTACAATATTGACATGGATTCTTCCGTAGCCGTAGGAGACAAGGAAAGAGATGTTGAAGCTGCACTGAATGCCGGTGTAAAAAAAGCTTATTTATTTTCTGACAGCATAAAAGAATCAAAAGGGAAAATAATAAAAAAACTTACTGATATCAGATTCTAAAACCGCTAAAAGTCTTTGAAACCGGGATTTGGTTGTAATTGTAAAAAACAGGTTTGTTATTTTCTGTTTTTGGCAGTTTGTTTTGTCTTTTTAATGCTCTTTTTTGATAAAGACTTGCCGTATAGTTTCTGGCCAGTGGTGTAATAATATTGCAGGCCAAAATCGAGGCTCCGACAGCGGTAATAACACCGACACCGTTTTTAAATAAAGAATAATCTTTCAAAGATTGTGTGAGAGTATTGCGGAGTTCTTTTCCGTCACTTTGCTCCAAAACCTTTTCAAAAGTAGACCTGAGTATTCCGCTGTTTTGCATAATACGGGTTTGTTCTTCTTTTGTTTTTTCCAAAAATTCTATGGAACCGTTTAAAAAGTTATTCAACCTGCCGGAAGACTTTATATTGTCATTTCCGATAATAGAACTTTCTTCAAATGCATCTGACATAGCTTTCAGATATTTTGGCATTGTGTTTGAATCAGGTTTTAATGAATTTATTGTTTCTAATGTACTTGCGGCAATAATTTTTCCTCTTTCAAGCAGTGCATCACCACCTTTTTTAATTGCCTGGCAGATTGTGTAGTACAAACCGACATTGATACAGCCGTCAGCAGCTTCTTGTGGAACAAGAAATTGTTTTTCTTTTTTAT
This sequence comes from Candidatus Gastranaerophilales bacterium, assembly GCA_944323115.1. Classification (GTDB taxonomy): domain Bacteria; phylum Cyanobacteriota; class Vampirovibrionia; order Gastranaerophilales; family Gastranaerophilaceae; genus Limenecus. The sequence goes on along the minus strand of CALURG010000068.1, from coordinate 25,803 downwards.
CAATATCTTTGTTTGAGATTATCATACCGAGCTGAGCGGCAGAACTCAAAAACCATCCCAGTGCACCAAGATGTATAAGTGACTTCCCGACATCCGGTGCATACCTTTTCCATATTTTATTTAATATGTTGTTGTAAATTTTACTCATGAGGCTGTTTTACCTCCGGATGGTCTTCTTTGTCGATTTTTTTTCTTACAACAGGAGTAAGCTTTTTAGTTACAAATCTGGTGATTGGAACGTCAAGAAGGAAGTTTGTAAAGACCATTGCAAAACTTGCAAGAAGAGTCCCCATTGTCTTTATGTAATTGTCATACATTCTTTCAAATTCTTTCGGGGTTTTGCTTGCTTCTTCATAGTTTATTGACGGCATAAAGATGTCACGTTTTCTTAATGGGCCGACTTTTTTAATAAATCCGTTTTCCAATTCTTTTACGGCATAAGCGGAGAATTTTTTTGCCGAATAAATGGCTCCGTATCGGACAAGCACTCCTACACCTGTACCGGCAATAATTTTTCCTATTGTTCTTGCAACTGACACGGCTCTTGTTTCATCATCGGCGGAATGATTGTAATAGTCGATGACAGGCTGAAGTCCCAGAGCAGTTAAACCTTGTATTAGTCTCTGCTCGGGTGAATTTATGTATCGCCCTATTACATTTGAAATAAAAAGCCGGGATTTGTTATTAATTACTATAGACATATCTTGTTCCGCCGTGACTGCTTATACAAAGCATAAAACCTATTTTTTTTGCTAGTATAACAACTTTTTTTACAATCGTTACAATAATGGAATTTGTGATTAAAAAAATTACTCTGAGATATTACCCAAAAATCTAATATTCGATAACAAAACCTTTAAAAAGATCCTTAAAACCGGATTTTTCTTCTGAAGTATCCTTTCGTGGAGATGTGTCTTTTATTTTTTCTTCTCTTTTTGGGGTTTGTTTTTCTTCTATTTTCATTATTGCCTGATTTGTGTAATAGTTTCTTTCAAGATTCATCAAAGGTGCTGAACCTTCTGTCGAAAACATTCTTGAATTGACAGCATCCGGCAGCGGCATGTAAGAATCAGCCATTGCTGTAGCTGTTGCAAAAAATATTGTCAGTGTAGAAATATAGATGATTTTTTTCATAAGTTTATTAGAGATTTTCCTGTTTCTTATCTTTTTTGCGAGGTTTCCTTGTCGCAACAACTTTACCTATATCAGGAGCACAAGTGATTTCAAAATGGAAGCGGCCGAGTTTGTGATCTGTTTCATACTTGTTGTTTAGACCGAATCCCCAATACATTCTTGCGGCAAGGTCTTGTTTTAAATTTATTCTAAGACCCAAACCCCAGCTCATAAGAAATTCACCGCTGTCCACACTGGAACCGTCAGCTTTGTAAGGGAATATCATACCGTTATCCCAAAATACAGCACCTTTTATCATTTCTCTTGGATAATAATAGCCGAGTTTGTCTGAGCCTATACGTTTTGGCAAAATAGGCAGCGGTGTGAGAATTTCTGCACTTGCAAAATACCCGCTTTTTCCGAGTAAAAGACCTTCCGAATATCCTCTTACCGTTGAGAGGCCGCCTATTTGGAACTGTTCCATCCAAGGCAGGTCGTCATCCGGAGAAAATTGTCCCGATACCCTGAACTGGCCTATTATACCTTTTCCAAAGTCATGTAGCCTTGTTATGTTGCCTTCATATTTGAAAAAGTCAGTGTCTCCGGAAAGTGCCTTAAATCCGGCAGAACCATAGTGACCTGTGTACCATATACCTCTGTCCGTGTCTTTTCTTGCGGTAAAACCTTGTGTAACAGAAAATGTGCTTTTGTCATAAAACTTAAAATCAGCGATGTCTGATGTAGAGTGTCTTATGTTTGCAGCTGTGTAGGAACTGATGTTTGTATCTATACTGTCAAACAACGGATGTGTAACATAAACAGAATAAACCTGAGAAGTACCGCCTACTCCGTAAGGTCTCATCGGCCCGTTAATTACCGAAATGTTTCCGGCTGAAACCGATGCACCTAATCTGGTACCGTATTTGCCGACAGGGATATTGTAATCCGCAAAACCTACTCTGTTGCCGTGTCCGAGATATCCTCCAAACGACAACCTGTCTCTAAATCCGAACAAACTATCGGCAGTAAGCATTGTACCGAATCTTCCTGTACCTACTGCTTTTCTGCCTTGATTGTCAGTCATAAATGCAATCCTGAAAGGAAAAGGCTCTTCTGCTTTCAGCGTAATATCAGTTTGGCCTTGCTCTTCACCGGCATTGAGCCCGACTTTAAGTTTGACTGTGTTGTTATTGTTAAACTTTATTACATCTTTTTCTATATCGCTTATTTTTAAGATTTCACCTTCTTTTTTATTTACGCGTTTTTCGATGTAGGAAGTTCTTGTCCATCTGTTTCCTTCAACTTTAACTTCTCCGACTGTACCTTCCATCAAGCCGATTTTTAATACACCATTGGACAAATCCTGAGGTGGCAGATAGGCTTTTGAAGTGACATAGTCTCCGAGTATGTAGCATCTTGTGATATCAGCAACCACTTTTTTTATTTCGTCAATAGTTACAGGTTTTTCCAAAAGCGGTGCAGCAAGATCCTGTAGTTCGGTTTGGGTGAAAATTTTAGATTCCGGGAATTCAACTTTGACAATTTTTGCCTTTACAACAGGCGGTTTTTCTTGTTTTTTCTGTACAAATACAGCTGCTTTTTCAACTTGGTCGTTACTTGCCGGAATATTGCTTTTTATTTGCTCTTCTCTAAACACAGATGGCGATACAGGAACAGGGGGGGCAGAAACTACCTTTTTTGTTTGTGCAGGTGCATTTTGTGCTGCTTTTTTACTTTGTGCTTGGATTTTAGAGTTGTTAATAGCCGCAGGAGTTTGGTTAGGTTTGTTTGTTACTTGTTTTGTAACTGTTTTAATTTCCGGTTTTGAAGAATTTGTTTTGGGCACGGGAACGGCTGCCAAGACAGGAGTCGGTGCAGTTGCCTTTTTTGTGTTTGAAGCAAAAGGAACCGGAACCGTTTTATTAATTTTATCCCCAACAGTTTCTGAAGCTATGGTAAGGTTTTGACTTAATAAACAAATGCTTATTAAGAATAATAATTTTTTCATCCTAATCTATATTCCTACACGTAATATAAATATATATTATTCTTTGTTTTAAAGTCAACAAAATCAAAGAAAATTATTAATACGTATACATTATTTACCTGTGCTCTAAATTAGGGTATGATAAAATAGATGACAGTAGTTGGGGATTACATGAAAAAGATGCCATCAAAAAAAAACAAAATAAGTTACTTAAAACTTTTTAAGCAATCACTTGCTTTATCTTTTTCTCTGGTCCTTTTTGGTGCACAGAGTTCTTATGCTACCTCAATTACCGGTGATTCCGCTTTCAATACACAAGTTACGCCTGATGGTAATATTACAAACATACAAGGCGGTATTCAAGGAAGTAATAATACAAACATTCTGCACTTCTTTGATTTTAACCTTTCTCAAGGAGATATTGCAAATTTAATTTTTGGGTCAAATGTTGACAGATATGTGGGTTTGGTTGATAAGCAAATTGTAATAAACGGTATATTAAACGCTATAAAAAATGGTGCCATAGGCGGAGATGTCGTTTTTGTTTCGCCTGAAGGTATGCTTGTCGGACAATCCGGTATACTGAATATGGGCAGTTTGCAGCTTATTACACCGAATGTGGATTCATACAATTCAGTGGTTGCAAAACAAGGGGCCGTAAATGTAACAGATATAAGCAGTTTGCGTTCTGACAATACAGATCCGAACTCTATCGTAAATATTGAGGGAAAGATTTTCTCTAAAGGTGCAATTGATATTTCAAACGCAAACAGTGTTGCGTTAGGCAAGCAATCTGCCATTGTTTCAGGTTTTAATGAGTCGGGCTTTGCAAGAACACAGCTTGGCCAGCTTGACGGAATAGTTAACAGTGATGGTATAGTCGATTCTCAATTTATGACCGAATCCGGCGGTGACATAAAAATTGTTTCAAGAGATGTAAGCAATTCGGGTTCAACGCTTATTAAAGGCGGCTTAATCCAATCTTCGGGTGATGTTACCATTGGAACTACGGATACAGCAAACACAAAAATTCAATTAACTTCAAAAGTTCAAGCCGGCGGAGATGTTACTATAGGCAACGATACACAGGGCGGAGAATCATCTGCAACTTCTGATGTGCGATTGTATGACAAAATAAATTCCGGCGGTAATATTTCCATAAAGGCAGAAAGTGCGACTATTAATAAAGATGCCTCTTTGACTGCTTCAAATCCCGGAGGCAGAATCGATGCAAATGCAATATATTCTCTTGAAATAAATTCTGATGTTACGGCAGATTCCGGTATAAATATTGATTCTCGAGTAAGTTTTAATCAAGGTGCGGATTCAAGCTTTAAAAATCTTTCAACCGGTGATATAAATATAAATTCCGTAAATCTTACGCAAGATTCAGGTGCTTCCATAACAAATGAAGGTACGGGAAATATTACTATTACGGCTCCCGGTGATGTAAGTTTGCAAAAAATTGATGCTAAAAACGGAAATGTTGAGATGACGACAGGTGCATTGACACTCAACGACACCATTTCAGCAGGCAGAAATATCGCTATGACTTTCCGTGAAAATCTTCAGCAGACTTCTGATGATTTTATTGCACTCAATGCAGGAAATAATATAACTGTAAACTCTACATCCGGCAATATAGGCTCTGATTCGCAAGCTATTAACATGTCTGCGAAAGGTAATGTAAATCTCGGCACAGAGGGCAGTGCATACATTCATGGAAAGGGTGAAAATGACCTTACCATTGCATCCGGTGTGGATTTAAATTTGCTGCAAGCGACAAGCGATAAAGGAATAAATGTAACAGGTGATATTGTTGCGGCGGGTGATATAAATCTTGATGCACAGACAGGTATAAATCAAGCTGCAAATTCAAATATTACAAGCGTGCAAGGTGACGTAAGTTTTACAAATACAGATTCAGGCGATATTACAACAGGGAATATCAACAGTTTAGGACCAAGCAGTAATGTAACAATTACAAACAACGCAACAGACGGCTCTGTAAAATTAGGCGGGCTTATTAATTCGCAAGACGGGCATGTAACAGTAAATTCTCAGCAGAATATTACTCAAACAACTTCAAATAAGACAATTCAAGCCGCAGACAGTGTAGACTTAAATGCTGTTTCAGGTGATATAGGCACAGATGAACAGAGGGTTGTTGTTTCTGCGGGCGGAGATGTTACTGCAAGTGCCGGTGCTGCACTTAATATTGAAGGCCAGGATACAAATATAGATTTGTCTAAAGTTTCTGCCGGTACTGATTACAATCTCGGTACAACCGGTGATGGAGAAATTTTAATTAACGGTGCATTTAGCAACGATAACGGCAGTATTAAGCTTGAAACGGAAAACACTCTGAATATCCAAGATAATATTACTGCTGCGGGTGATATTACTCTTTCTTCTGAAAACGGAGTAATCCAAACAGAAGGAACACATATTGAAAGCGGAATCGGCTCGGCCCAAAGCGGTGATATAACTGTTACAAATACTGGTGAAGGCGGAATTACTCTGAATTCTGTTACTTCAAATAAGGGCGGAATTACCGTTAACAACCTTGAAACAGGAACAGGAAATGTTTCTGTCGGCAATTTGAATGCTAACGGAGGGAATATTACCGTCACAAGTACATCCAGTGGAGAAGCAATACTGACAGGAGCTTTGCAGTCAACCTCCGACATAAACTTTATGACTATGAACAATATTGTTCAGGACGAAAATTTTTCCGGTACGGCTCTTAACGCAGATGGAAGTATAAGTCTTATTACAGTCGGAAATGTCGGCTCATCTGATAATTTTATAAAATTAAATGCTGGAGAAACAATAAACTCTACAGGCAGCAATATATATCTGGAAAGTCCTGATTCTGATTTAAAAGCCGGATTAATCAGTGCAACAAATACGGTAAATTTAAAAACAACAAATACAACCGGTTCTTCAGCAAATGATGTTATTTTGACAAATACGGTTTCGGGTACCGATATTGATATAAACGCAACAGGAAATATATACCAGGAAACTGAAGACGCTCTTACACAAACAATCAAGGCCTCCGGCAATTTGACTTTGACAGCGGGAGCGGATATTGGAAATTATGACGGCGAAGAAATAAAATCCGTAGTATTTTCTGCACAAGGGGAGCTTTCAGCTAATGCGGAAAATGGCTCAATTGCACTAAACGGTATAGACACAAGTATTGATACTTCGAATATCAATGCGGGTCAAAATATTGATCTCACAACAACAAATTCCGGTAATATTACTGTCTCTAACCCGCAAAACGTAGCCGGTCACATCAACCTGAACGCTGCTGAGAACATAGAATTAAACCAGGCTATTTCTGCTACAGATGATATTACATTGAATGCACAGGGTGATATTACTCAATCTGATGAACTTACGGGAACGGCTCTTACTTCAGGAAATAATATTAATATTACAGCAGCCAATGCGGGTACTGCTGACAAATCGATTACAGTAGACGCACAAGGTGTGGTAAATGCAGGCAGTGAAGACAATCATGCCGGCAATATATATCTTGAAGACAATACCGGAGATTTTACAATAGGCCAAATGTTTGCGGATGACAATTTGTCGTTGAAAGCACAGGGTAATATTGTCCAGGCAGACAATTCTGTAGTCGGTATTACATCAACAGGCAATGTAACTGTTGATTCCGCAACAGGAAATATCGGAGCACAGGATTCTTCGTTAAAATTGAATATTGCTGGAGGAAATTCGTCTTTTAATGTTACGAACTCACAGAATGTTTATGTAGAAAGTCCAAATAGCAGCCTGAATACAGGAAATATTAATGCCGTAGGGTCAGTAAATATTGCTACCACAGAATCCGGCGGTGTAAATTTAGGCGGATTGATATCAGCAAATGATATAACTATTCACGCAATAGACAGCATTGTACAAAACCCGGGCAATACAGATAAAACCCTTGAAACAACGGGCAATTTGACTCTTATTTCTGACAACGGCAGTATTGGAGATTCAAGCGAATCAGGCAATGCCGTTCATTTCAGCACCGGTGAAAACGGTACTCTTACTGCTCAAGCACAGCAGGGCTCGGTATTTTTAAATGGTATTGATACGGACATAAATACCGGAACAATTTTGGCAAAAGATAATATTGATTTGACAACTACAAATTCGGGAACAATTACCGTTTCAGATTCACTAAATGCAGAAGGTCATATTACTTTGGATTCGGCAGAATCTTTGACACTCAACGGCAACTTGACGGCCGGTGACTATATTGACCTTGCGGCAAACAGCGGAGATGTAAATCTTAACCATGTATTGACGGCAGCAAATGATATAAGTATTTCTGCAAGCGGAAATATTTCGCAGGATGCAAGCCAAAGCGGTGTGACAATTAATTCAGGTGCAAATGTAAATTTAACTGCCGGTGCAAATATAGGCTCTCAACAGCAGTCAGTTATACTCAATGCAGATGGCACTGTTAACGCTCAAGCAGGCAGCACGGAAGTCCCTGTACCCGGTGCAGTATACCTGACAAGTGCCGGTAAAACAATTAACACAGGTGTTGTCACTGCAACGGATACGGTAAAAATCGACACAACCGGTGTAGGAAATAATATAAATCTGACAAATAAAATAACCGGTAAAGATGTTGTACTTCAAACCGCAGGCAGTATTACACAAAACATTGCACAAGACGGCCCTGATCGTTCAATTGATGCTTCTGGCAATTTGATATTGAATGCCGGCGAAAGTATCGGACAAACGGGAAATGCAGTTGATTTTTCGGCTGACGGCAATTTGAGAGCAACAGCGGTAAACGGTTCGGTTGTTTTAAACGGTATTGATACAGATATTCTGACGGATACTATCACGGCCGGTACGGATATAGATTTAAAAACAACAATAAAAGATGATGACTCAAAAGGTAATATTGTTGTAAATAATGTTTTAAATACGGCAAACGGATATGTCAGCCTTGATTCCGCAAAATCATTGGAACTTAATCAAAATATTACAGCCGGAAAATATGTAAACCTGGCAGCAAATGGCGGTATTATCCAAAATGATACCAATATAATTGTTGCCGGTACAAATGCTTCTGCACAGGAAGGGTATGTTACTGTTACAAACAACTCCGGCGGAGATGTTGTTCTTAAAAATATTCAGTCAAAAGGCGATGTTTCTGTAACAAACTCCGGTGAATCTCAAGATTCGGGAAACATTACACTCGGCAATATTGGTTCTGATGAGGGTGTCGTTTCCGTTTACAACAATATAATCGGCAAAGACATCATATTAGAAAATAAAATTTCTTCTGCCGGCAATATCACAATAAATTCTAAAGGTGACATTACACAAACAGCTCCTGTTATTTCTTTGGATTCGGGTGCCAATATTGCACTTGCCGGACAAAATATCGGTTCTTCTCAAAACAACATAAAACTGAATGCAGACGGAAGTGTTTCCGCAGACGGAACAAATATATATCTCGAAAGCACAAATAAAGATTTAAATATTTCAGGTATAAATCAAAATGCTCAGCAATCAGACGGCAACATAAGCCTTTCTGCAACAGGAAACGGTAATGTACATTTTGAAGGACTTGTAAAAGGCGGAAATATTACGGTTACGTCCGCTCAGGGCATAACTCAGGAAAACTCTCTTGAAAAAGCAATAGAAGCTTCTTCTGATCTTGTATTGACTGCACAAAACGGAGATATCGGAAGTTCTGACTCTTCTTTGGGCGGAGCAATAGACTTTTCGGCAGGCGGCACACTCCGGGCAGATGCAGCAGGTGCAGTTGTATTAAACGGTATTGATACTGATATTATTACTGATACAATCAATGCCGGTACGGATATTGATTTAACAACAACAAATTCCGGAAGTATTACCGTTAATAATGCACTTACAACAACAAACGGCTACATAAGCCTTAATTCCGCCGAAGGCCTTGATATTGCACAAAATATAAATTCATCTGATTATCTAAAACTGAATGCTCAAAACGGAAACCTCAACATTACATCTGACGTGTCCGCAGACACTTATGCCGATATAACTGCTCAAAACGGCAATATCTCAATAAATGCTAATGTTGATTCCGGCACATATACCAATATAAATGCCGAAAAAGGAAATATCGGCTTGGCTTCGGATATTACAGCAGGTTCATATGTTAATGTTGAAGCAAACGGAGATATTACGCAAACAAGCGGAACTGTTACAGCAAACGGTGCAGATTCTAACTCTAACGGAGTTTCTGTTACATCAAACGGCGGAAATATCACTATTACAAGTGCAGCGGCAAACAACGGTTCTGTTTCAATAAATGCAAATAAAATAGAAATAAATCATCCCGCAGTACCTGGTGATGAAGAAACACCGGAAATTCCCGGTTATACAGAAGTAATAGCCGGTGATATAAATGCCGGAGGTATCAGTGCACAGGGCTCTGTAACAATTCAAAATGATGCAGAAGATAAAAATGTAAACCTGACAGGTTTAGTAAGCAGCACGGGAAATATTCAAATTAATTCAGAAGGAAATATTACGCAATCAACGGATGATACGACTCTTCAATCCGGCGGAAATGTTGTTTTTGATGCGGCCGGCAATGTAGGTTCAAGTACAAATTCAGTCTTTGTAAATGCAAACGGTACTGTTCAGGCAGACGGTGGAGATATTTATCTCGGAAGCAAAGACAATAATCTGAATATTGCAGGTATAAACAGTACGGATTCTACAGCGGACGGAATCGTTCAGATTTTAACGGAAACCGGTGATGTTAATATCGAAGGTCTTATAAACGGCGGAAATATTTCTGTAACTTCCGCTCAAGGTATTACACAAAGCGGCAGTATTGCAAAAGCAATTGACGGACAGAATGTTTCTTTGACAGCAAACAACGGTTCAATCGGTGCCGGCGGAAATGAAATTGATATAAACATAAGAGAAAACGGCAAAGTTGATGCTTCTTCTTCTGACAGCATATATCTTAACAGTCCTGAGGGAAGTTTAACAACAGGAGAAATTACCGCTCAAAATACTGTTGACATAAATTCTTCCAACACTTTAAATATGGACGGGCTTATCAGTGCAAATGATGTAAAACTGACGGCAGTAAATAATATCACACAAAATTCGAATCTCGAAAAATCAATACAAGCCGGAAATGTTAGCCTTACAAGTACAGCGGGAAGTATAGGTGAACCGGCAGAAGGCGAAACACCGGCAAATGCAATTGACTTTTCCGCAACAGGAACACTTGAAGCTTTTGCAAACAACGGCTCTGTTGTATTAAACGGTGTAGATACAAGTATTAACACATCTTCTGTTACTGCCGGAGACAATATAGATATTTCAACTACAGGTGCAGGCAGCAATATCACCGTCTCAAATGCACTGAATGCCGGAGGCTATATCAATCTGAATTCGGCGGAAGGATTGATTATAGGACACAATTTGACAGCAACCGATTATGTCTCTCTTGCTGCACAAAAAGATATACTGCTTGATTCTTTAATCACAGCCGGAACTGATATTGATATTAATGCAGGCACTTCAATTACACAGGCTGCTTCAAACAACAGTATTGTTTTAAATGCACAAAATAATATCAATCTTGCTGCCGGCGGAGATATCGGACTTTCTTCCAAATCTATTCTGCTTAATGCAGGCAACACAGTAGGTGCACAGGGCCAAAATATTTACTTGTCCAGCCCGAACAAAGATTTGACGCTATCCACTGTAACAGCAAACAACAACGGTACTGTTAATATTTCAACTACTGGTGCAGGAAATTTACATCTGGCAGGGCTTGTTAAAGGCGGAAATGTAAGTTTAAGCTCCGCTCAGAATATAACACAAGATTCTGCTTTGAATAAATCAATAGAAGCACAAGAAGAACTTGTTCTTAATGCACAAAACGGTGATATAGGCGAGGCACAAAACGGCGACATACCCGCAAATGCGATTGATTTTTCAGCAGGCAGTGTTGAGGCACACGCTGATAGAGGTTCAGTTGTATTAAACGGTGTTGAAAGCGACATAAATACAGGTTCAATCAGTGCCCAAAACAATATTGACCTGACAACAACAACCAGCGGAAAAATCACTGTAGCCGCACCCGGTTTGAGTACGTCAAACGGTTATATAAATATAAACTCAGCAGACGATCTTGTTTTGAATTACGATATTACCGCAACAAATAATTCCGTTTCACTTGGTTCTCAAAACGGAGATATTACGCTGAATTCGACTATTACAGCCGGAACTGATATAAATATTGATACAAACGGCGATATTATCCAGCAAACTTCTGACACTGCACTGAATGCAGCAAATGACATAAATATATTGAATGCAGCTAATGCCGGCTCTTTAGAAAACGCTCTTCTTGTGAATGCGGGCGGTGAAGTCAATGCAAACGGACAAAATATTTACCTTGAAGACAATACAAACAACTTTGTTATAGGCGAAATTAATGCGGTAAATGACCTGAAGCTTACGGCTGACGGAAACCTTCTTCAGGCAGATTCCTCTCAAACCGGTGTTACGGCAGGAGGTAATGCAGATTTAATCAGCAAGACAGGCAATATTGGTTCTTCTTCAGAAAGTATAAATACGAACGTTGAAGGATTGGTAAATGCTGCGGCACAAAACGGAAGTGCATACCTCAATTCCACAGGCGATTTCAATGCAGGAAACATTTCAGTATTGGATAATGCACAGATAACTTCCGGTTCCAATATTGTCTTAGGCGGTGTTGTAAATGCAAATCAAATAAATTTAACGGCACAAAACAATATTACCCAGACAAATGATGGTGCAGCTTTACAGGCTACCGGCGGAAATATCAATTTGACAAGTACAAACGGCAACATAGGCACTCCAAACGGCCAGGCAATCGGCTTCACTACTCAAGGCAGCGGAACAATTTATGCCTCAGCACAAAACAATGACGGTGATGAAAACGGCGGTTCCGTTGTTTTAAAAGGTATAAACAGCGATATAAACACTTCAACAATACAGGCACATAAGGACATAGACCTTACTGCAACAGGTACGGGAAATATTACAATTCACGACGAATTAACAGCAGGCGGATATATTCGTATTGACTCCGCTACAGCTTTGAATATTGATAAAAATCTGACAGCAGAGGAAAATATTGATTTAATTGCAAACAACGGAGATATAACATTAAGTGCGGTATTAGATGCAGGAACGGATATCAATCTTGAATCTTCCGGCTCTGTTACACAAGCTGTAAATGATACTGTTTTGAATGCCGGCGAAGATATTTCCATAATTGCAACGGAAAATATAGGAACAGACGCTTCCTCGATTCTTTTAAATGCCGGCGGCAATGTGAGTGCTTCTGGTACAAATGTTTATTTGACCAGCCCGAATGCCGACTTTAATACAGGAACAATAACAGCCACCGCACAAAACGGTGTTGTTAATCTGAATACTACAGGCAGCGGTTCAATTACATCTAACGGTGCAATTTCCGGTTTTGATTTAAACATTGATTCAGCAGGCAATGTTACAACAAATGATACAGTATCTGGCGATACAATAACTATTGCTTCAGCACAGGATACAAATATAAACAATAATGTAACAGCTCAAAACGGACTTGAGATTTCCGCACAAAACGGTGTTGAACAATCCGAAGAATCTGTTATTTCAACAAATTCAGGCTCTCTTTCCGTTACTGCTAATGATGGTGACTTGAACCTGAACGGCACGGTATCGAATACAAACGGTTCCGTAAGTATCGTGAATGAAACAACCGGAGATTCTACACTTACCGTCAACAACATTACAGCAGGTACTGATTTCAATATCAGGCATGAAGGAAATGGTATTCTTCAAGTAACAGGTGATGTTACAAACAACGGAAATTCATATATCCAGGCAAACAATGAAGGCGAAAATTCCGGTTTGGCTGTGTCCGGAACAATAACAAATAACAAAGGTACTTTGACTATAGAGTCAAAAGGCCAGCAAGGTATGCAAATAAGCGGAGATATTAATAATAATATTGTTGATAAATCTGAAAATATTGATTCTGACATAATTGTACACAACTATGCCGGCTCTTTGTCCGTAACGGGTTCGCAAGTAAACAACGGAATTCAAAACGGTTCCCAAAACAGCATTTCCTTTATAAATGACGGAGACGGCGGACTGGACATAAGCTCTGATATAACAAACAGCGGAATACTTTCTGTAACAAATAATGCAGGGGAAATGAGTCTTTCCGGAAGTCTTAATGCAGAACTGGGCTCGCAAAACACGTTTACAAACGGCTCGGACAATGACTTTATCATAAATTCGGCAATAACAAACAAAGGAAATGAGCTAAACTTCTTCAATACAGGAAGAGGAGACCTTATACTCGGAGAAAATGCTCATATTACCGTATACAGCGTATTGGATAACGGAAATACTTATATAGGAACACTAAATCTTAAAAATTCCGGAGATGCCGGAAAACTTCAAATCGACGGCAAAATATCCGGCCTTGACGGTGCTCCGGCAGGTTCTATTCTTCTTGAAAACACGGCAAACGGCTCTGACAGCGGCATAGTATTTGGCGAAAATGCTTCAATAGACGCAAAGAACAACAGTGTAGCTGTTACAAACAATGGTACGGGCGGTATACAGTCTACTGCCGGTGTTGATATTGTATCAAATTCTAATGTTAATATTACAAATACAAATTCAGGAAATATAAGTTTCGGAAATGATGCAGAAATATCCGGTTCTTCTGTGACTATAGAAAACACTGCATCCGACGGCGGAATTATGTTTGGTAATGATTACACAATATCCGCAAATGATGGTGATTTAACTGTCAGCAATTCAGGTGCCAATGTAATGGTGTTTGGTGACGGAGTAAATCTTTCCGGAGATAATGTGTATATCAGCAATACCGGTTCAACCGGCGGTATAGGTTTTGGCAGCAATTCAGTACTTGAAGCTCTGCAAAATTTAGTTTTGACAAACAACGGTAATACGGAAATAAGTTTTGTTGACAATTCAAACCTCTCTGCCAACAAGATAGCTATAAACAATCAAAACAGCGATACCATATTCGGTAATACATCTATTATAGATGCAGCATCAGATATTGACTTGTCTCAAGTCGGCAATTTAGAGTTTGGCAGCGGTGCCGAGCTTACAGCCGGAAATAAAATAGATATAAATTCTACCGGAAATGTTGCATTCGGACAAAATGCCGTTATAGATGCAGCAGGAAATTTGGATATAGTTTCTGACAGCGGTATGTCTTTCGGTACGGAATCAAATCTTGAAGGACAAAATATTAAGCTTGAAAATACTTCGACAGGAAGTATATCTGTAGGTGCCGATTCAAAAATCACTGCGGCAGGAGAGATTAGTGCAGTAAATACCGGTTCTAACGGCGGTATCAGCATAGGTGAAAGTTCTTCCATAAACGCAGAATCTGCTGTTACCATAGACAATACAGGTTCACAAGGAATAGAAATTGCAAATAATGCTAATATTACCGCAGCTCAAAATTTAACTTTGAAAAATACCGGCTCACAGGGTATTACAATCAACGGAACAGCAAAGGGTTCTAATGTTTACATCCAAAATGAAAATTCAGATGTAAAAATTGCACACAATCAAGAAACCGCTAATGTTATAGCGGACAATCTTTTGTCGGTTGATATTACAAACGGCAATTTATTGAATTCTTCAACTTCTCAGGAAGCAACCGAAAACACAGGACTTCAAGCCGGACAAAATATGGAATTGTCTGTTACTGGCGGAAGTATTGGTGTCTTGGATTCTACACTTGACAGTATTATACAAAACGGCTTTGATGTTGATTCCAACAATGCAATACATGTAAGTGCGGGCGGTACCGTAACTGTTTCTGCTGATAATGATGTGAACCTGAGAACGGACAACGAAAATTTAAATATCGATTCTTTGTCTGCAAAAGATGTTTTGCTCTCTGCAATAAACGGCTCCATAAACGCAAATAAGATTTCAACAGAAAACCTTTACATGTTTGCAAACGGTACAAACGGTTCAATAAATGTTGAAAATCTTACAAATACAGGCAAATTGAGTTCTGAATCAAATCTGAATACAACAATAAACAGCAATTCAGCATTAAATATTGATTCAATGCTCAGCAAAAACGGTTCCATAAAAATCAATTCTGACGGAAATACATATATAAATGAAATTGCCGCAAATGACGATATTACAATAAATGTAGAAGATGAAAAACTCACAATTACAACTTTGGGCAGAGTGGAAAGAGACCCGTCAGTTGTTCCCAAAACAGTTAACTTAACTGTTAAAGACGTAAACGGACACGGTACACAATACAGACCGGGTATGTCTTATGATGAAATAAACAATGTAGGCCCCAACAGCAAGCTTGATATTTATCACGCCTATGTTCAAGATAAAGTAACAATGAAGGCTGATACAATCACAGCTCAGGTTTACGACATCACAGACGGTTCAGTCAGCGGTCAAAAACGTGTAGATGCAAACGGAAAAGAAGCAACAGGCTTCCATAATGCCAACAAAAACGGTGAGCTTCTTGATTTTGATATTCAAGGTGCAAACTATTCGCAGCCTGATGTCGGTTCAAATCCTCACAATCCAAATTATACACCTGATGAAAATGATAAACATGCTCTCAATGTACATTTGACAATCGGTGATTCAGTCGACGGTGCACAATTCGGTGCAAATTTTGAAAAACTGTATTCTGATTATGCTTTTATTGACACAGTCGGCTCTGATTCTGAAGCTTTTTCAAATATCAAAGTTGAAAGCGGTATAATCGGAGAAAAAGCTATTTTCAGGAACAACAAATACAGAGTTGATATAAATAATACTAATATTTCTCAAGATTATCCGATAAACAAACATTACGATGATGAACCGGACATGAGTGTAAACAATGATACCTCCTTCAGTCTGGAAATAAATGACGAAATAAAAATGGACGTAAGACCCGGTCCGGATATTGACCCTGATTATGTTGAAGAAAATGATCCCAACAAACGGGTAAATGTTCCGAATATGGATTATTTGACTAAAGAACCTAATCCGCATGAGGATATAAAAAACAGTGCAGTAAGCACGGATAAATCAACTGCAATAAAAAATATCGGATGGGTAGTCAGAAACGCAAAGGATGACGTTCTTGGTGCATCTGAACCTGTGCCTGGTGCTGTTTTAAAATCTCTCGCTGCTATTTCTCAAACCGGTATTGTTCTTGAATCTGACAAAAACATTTCCAAAGATGTGATAAAAAAAGGAGATGTACTCAGCATTCAAATGAAAAAAGATGATATTGCTTTCACAATTGAGGGTAAGGTTTCAAATGTACATGACGGACTTGTTGAAGTTAATTTTATAAACCCTGATAAATTTACGAAAAACGTAATGACTCTGTGGGGTATGGAACAAGAAAATCTGTAATATAAGATATTAAACTGTTTACAAATTTTCTGCACAGAGCAATAATATTTACGTAATAATTTAAATTTATCGTTGGAGAGAAACAATGAGTATTTTTGAAGCCGGAATGTTGGTATGTTTTGGAATAAGCTGGCCGATTGCAGCGTACAAAACTTACAGATGCAAATGTGTTCAGGGAAAAAGTATACATTTTTCATATCTGATACTTGCAGGATATATTTGCGGCATACTCCACAAGCTGATATACAGTTTTGATATTGTTATACTGCTTTATATTGCTAATATGATGTTTTTGATTACGGATATGTGTCTTTTCTACAGGTATAAAAACAATCCGGCACCTGTCACTGAACGAATTTCAGACAAATAAATTTAATTAATGCATTGAATCGTTTTTGTTCTCTTCAGAATGTTTGTGAAAATGACACCATTTGAACGAAGGGTAAGTCTCTTTCATCTGTTCCCAAGATACGTGAACAGTATATTTGGAACCTTTTTCTTGAATTTCGGACAGTCGTTCTTTTTCCCATTCTTTAATAAAATCAATACAGGCATGGTCTATATAGTGAAGCCTTTCTGCACAGAGCAAGATATTTTTATCTTTTGGCAGACTTTCAAGTGCTTCTATTAAGGTCGGAAGTTGTATGAATGTAATATTACCGTGAACTTTGGCTGTAACAGTATTTGTGTTTTCGTCAAACTCTGTGTCTATATCCACTTTTAAAACTTTATAAGCACTTTTTATCAGTGCACAAACAAATCCTGCAATTATACCTTCAAACAAATTTGTGAAAAGTATTGCAACCAAAGTTATTATGTATATTGCAAATTCGCCTTTACTCAGTTTAAATATATGTTTTGCCGCATTTACATCTACCAGTTTATAGCCTGTGTATACAAGAATAGCTGCCAGAGCGGAAATCGGTATGTAGTTTAAAATTGCAGGGAAAAAACTTACAAAAAGCATAATCCACACACCATGAAATATTGCAGACATTCTTGTTTGGGCGTCAGCGTTTATGTTTGCTGCACTTCTTACGATTACACCGGTTATCGGCAAGCCTCCAACCAGACCTGACAAGGAATTTCCGACGCCTTGTGCAATGATTTCTTTGTTGTAATCGGTTTTTGATTTGTCGCTCATTTTATCAATTGCAGTTGAGGTCAATAGGGTTTCGGCACTGGCTATAAAAGTAATTACAAGTGCACTTATCACGACTTTTAAGTCAAGAATATGTGAAAACAAAGACGGTTTAAGAAACGTAACTTCGCTCCAAAAACTTTTTCCGACCGAAATATAGCTAATATCAAAATGCATAATGTTTGCAAAAAGCGTGGCGGCAATTACTGCAACAAGAGCAGCTGGAATAATTTTCAGTTTTTTGTAAGGGAGTGCATTCCAAATGATTACTATAGCAATTGTTAAAATCCCTACCATACTGGCAAGATGGTGTACAGAACCGTCTAAAGGCAAGACGGAGTCGTGTATTACTCTGAAAAGGTCAAGTATATTTTCCCAAAAAGTGTTTTGCGGTTTGCTGTCGAGCATAATGTGAAATTGTGACAAAAATATAGAAATACCAATACCGGCAAGCATACCTTGAATAATAGCGGGAGAAATAGCCCTAAACCATTTTCCCAGTGACAAGAAACCAAAAAGTATCTGTATCAGACCGACAAGAAAAATTATAAGAAAAAGTTTTTCAACTCCGAGTGAGCCTATGATATCAACAACAATGAGAATTAATCCCGCTGCCGGCCCTGATACTTGAAGAGAATTTCCGGAAAGTGCACCGACGACTATACCTCCTATTATGCCTGATATGATGCCGCAATATATCGGCAGCCCACAGGCAATGGAAATACCGATTGCAAGCGGCATTGCTACCAAAAATACAATGATAGAGGCGGGTATGTCTTTTTTTAGTGCATCAAAATTTATCATGTTATTATGTTCGTCCGTAATTTTTTAAATAAAACAGAATATTATAATACAGGTTTACATAAAAACATGCAATATGTTTCGGGCTATTAATCAAATCAAACTAATGCACTCACTGCACTTGTTGCAAGTTTTGTCATAGCAGATGATGCATAATAATTCTTACATAAATTCTGTGTCAAATTGACAGCTGTATTTCCCCAGTTTTGAGGGTCGCTTTGAACCTGATTGTATGCTGATTTTAACAAATTTGATACATTTGAATTCGGGTCAGTTTCACTGTAAGAAATCTTTCCGTCTTCATTTGTATCTATTTTTGCAAGCATTTTTTCAAGATTGTTATTGTCAATTAGCTTTTGCAGTTCACGATTTCTTTCTTCTCTTTTTATTGATGCGGATATTTCATTTTTGGAAAGCTCGTTGTCTTTATTTTTGTCTATAGATTCGTAATTTTCATTTAAATATGATGCAAAATCTCTTGTATCGGTATTTAAAAATTGAGAAGTATAATTCTGAACCTTAGTATAAAGGTTGTTTAAAAAACCGCTTTGCAGGTTTATTTCATTATTTACCTGTATACCCATAAATAAAATCTCCCCGTATTTTATTACAGTATAAACGCCTTCAAAAAAAATGTTATCCGTCATTTAATGTATTCTAAAATACTGCTCAACAGACTATTGAAGCTTTTTCAAATAATGTTTAGTCTCATAAATATAATAAGAGGAGAAATTTTATGAAAAAAGTTATTGCAGCATTGTTTATTGTACTTTTTAGTATAAATTCCGCAAATGCGGCTTGCAGTTATCGTACAAAAAAGAAAATGCTTCACAACAACAAAGTGATAAAAAATAAAGTCATAAATGCTCAAGTAAAAGGAAAAATGCTTGCGATACAGGAGCTTGCAAAGTCAGATTATTGCAACGACCCGCAGACAAAAAGTAAAATCAAAGCTTACGAAAAACAAATTCAAGACCTGACAAATGAAAAATTGTGTCTAAAAAGAGAGTACAAAGCTTCTTTGAGTCTTTTAAGAGCGTCACGTTAGTCAATTTTTTTGAAAATTAAAGAAGTGTTGATTCCGCCGAAAGCAAAATTGTTTGACATAATAATATTTGTGTCGATTTTTCTGCCATCACCGGTAATATAATCAAGCGGAGCACAATTTTCATCCACATTGTTCAAATTAAGGGTAGGAGCAAACCATCCGCTGTTCATCATTTCAATTGACATTATTGCTTCTATGGCACCGCAGGCTCCGAGTGTGTGGCCTGTGTAGCTTTTTATGGAACTAATAGGCACAGCTCTTTTAAAGACATCATAGGTTGCAATTGTTTCAGCAACATCACCCTGCAAAGTAGCTGTGCCGTGTGCATTTATATATCCGATTTCATCAGGTGAAATACCTGCATCTTCAATTGCAAGTGACAAAGCAGAACCCATTGTTTCATGACACGGGTTTGTTATATGTGTGCCGTCAGTTGATGTGCCAAACCCTATTACTTCCGCATAAATCTTTGCTCCTCTGGCTTTTGCGTGTTCGTACTCTTCCAGAATCAAAGTTCCTGCACCTTCTCCAAGCACAAGTCCGTCTCTGGCTTTGTCAAAAGGAGACGGAGTGAGTTTTGGCGTGTCATTTTTGAGACTTGTTGCATAAAGGGTATCAAAAATTGCAATATGAGATGCGTGGAGTTCATCCGCACCGCCGGCTATCATTACTGTTTCATATCCGTTTTTTATTGCTTCGTATGCATAACCTATTCCCATAGAGCCGGAGGTACATGCGGTTGAAGTCGGAATCAGTCTGCCTTTTGTTTTGAAATACAAAGAAATATTTACCGTAGTTGTCTGCGGCATCATCTTGATATAAGAGCCGGAATTTACACCTCTGACTTTTTTTTCTTTTTCCATAGTGTAAAAATCTATGATAGATTCAAGAGAACCGGATGAAGAGCCATAACTGACACCTGTTTGTCCGTTTGAGACAATTTCATCTTCCAAAAGCTCTGCATCTGCCAAAGCCTGCTCTGATACAGCCGTACTCATAACTGCAACACGCCCCATTGTCCTTGTAACTTTCCTGGTAAAATGCTCGGGAGTGACAAAACTGTCCGCCGGTGCGGCAAGACGTGTATTCATATTTTCATATTCATCAAGCTCTTTTGAGTATCTGACACAGTTTTCAAATGTTTTCAGTCTGTCAAAAGCTGTTTTGACATCACAGCCTAAAGGACTGGCAAGTGCCATGCCTGTAATTACCACTCTTTTTTTCATCTGTACAGGCCTCCGTTTACGGAAATAACCTGTCCCGTAATGTAGGATGCGTCTTCGCTCACAAGGTAATTTATCAAACTTGCAACTTCTTCCGGTTTGCCCAGACGTTTCATCGGAATAGCCTTTTTGACTTCATCAACAGGCAAATCCTGAAGCATATCCGTATCTATTATTCCGGGAGCTACACAGTTTACCGTTATTCCTCTTTTTGCAAGTTCAAGGCTAAGTGCTTTTGTTGCACCGATAATACCTGCTTTTGATGCACTGTAGTTTACTTGTCCTCTGTTGCCGGCAAGACCTGATATAGAGGACAGTGTAACAATTCTGCCTTTTACTCTGTTTTCAATCATCGGCATAACAACGGGTTTTAAAACATTATAAAACCCTCCGAGATTTGTATCCAAAACTTCATCCCACTCATCTTCTTCAAGTATTGGAAATACATTGTCTCTTGCTATTCCTGCATTCAAGACTACACCGTAATATACACCGTTATTCTCAATGTCTTTTGAGATCACATCAAAGCACTGTTTTCTGTCTTTTACATTAAACTGCAAACATCTTGCATCTACACCGAAATTTTTAATTTCTTCCTCAACATTTTTGAGTTTGTCAATATTTTTGTTGCAGTGAAGAACAATATCATAACCGTTTTTTGCAAGATACAATGCAGTAGCCCTGCCTATACCTCTGCTTGAACCGGTAACTAAAACATATTTACCCATAACACTATACTAAACTTCCATACTTTCCAACTCAGCTTCCGTTTGCGGTTGATAGACATTTACCACGGCAGAAGCACACTCTATATCATCATTATAAATAAAACAATTAAATGAGACAAGCTGATTGTCGCAAAATACTTGTTTTGCAAGGATTGTATACGCTTTTTTTAGTTCAAATTTTTCTAGTTCGTTTTTATACATTCTGCTGCCAAGCAAAAAGCCGACTTTGGGTTCTGTTTCACCGTTCATAAAATACGCATAACAGCCTACTGTCTGTGCCATATATTCTATTCCGGAAAGAGGAGAAACTCCGCCAAGCTCTTCGTCATAAAAAACTTTGTCTTTTGTAATCGTAACAGATGTTTTTACCGTTTGTTCTTCAAGATTTACATCAAGCAGCTCATCTATCAAAATCATTGGCGGATTGTGAGGCAGAATATCCTTTAAGTTATAGTGTTTATTCATCATTCCTCCCCAAAATAATTACTGCATTTGACCCGCCAAAACCAAAAGCATTGCACAAAACACGGGTATTTTTTTCTGCTTTCTCTTCAAGTTTTGCAAGTTTTATTTCAGGCAGCCCTGTGTCATATTCACCGTCATAATTGTGCGGAATTAGATACTTTTGAGTGTTAATTTTATCATCCAAAAATGCCAGACACAATGCTGTTTCCACTCCGGCAGATGCCCCGAGACAATGTCCTGTTAGTGATTTTGTTGAACTTGCAGGCACTCTGTCTTCAAAAATTTTGTAAACGGCATTTGCCTCCATAATGTCATTTGCAATTGTTCCTGTTCCGTGAAGATTTATATAATCAATGTCAGAAGGGTTTAATCCTGCGTTTTTTAAAGCGATTTCAATTGCCAGAACCGCCTGAACGCCCTGAGGGTCGGGAGTTGATGTGTGGTATGCATCTGAAGTTTCACCAATGCCCAGTATTTTAAAACCTTTATTTACATCTTTTTCAAGAATAAATACTGCTGCACCTTCTCCTATATTGATGCCGTCACGGTTTTTTGAAAAAGGTTTGCAAATCGAATGTGACATAACCTCAAGAGACGTAAAGCCGAATACGGGAGTTTTAGACAGTGCATCTGAGGCTGCACACAACACCGCATCACAAATGCCGTTTTCCAGAAGTTTTACACCCGTTGAAAAAGCTTTTATACCGGAAGTACAGGCAGTTGAAACTCCTGCACAATAGTTTTTCAGCCCGAAATATTCTTTTAAAAATATAGCGGGTGAGCCTATCTGGGAATGAAAAACATCATGGCTTTTTTCATATTCATTTACACCCACATTTGTAGAACCGACGACTACACCTATTCTTTCTTTTCCGTATTTTGAAATAATTTCGTCAATATCGGTTTTTATCTGATTGCAGCAATGGAGCAAAAGAGAATTGGTTCGGGTGTTGAACTTTGGATTTTGTATCAAAGGAAGTTTTGCTTTTACTTTCCCGAGATACAAATTCACACCTTTTATTATGCTGTCGTCTTGAGAAAAATAGTTTTTCCCTGACAACAGCGAGTTTTGAAAGATTTCTTTTATGTCAGTGCCGAGACTGCAAACAGCACTGTATGATGTGATAGAAATATTTGTCATATTTGATATAATACTACCATGAATCCAAAAAAAGAATTTTACATATCGAATATAAATTTTGTAAAAGGTAAAAAAGATAATATTAATATAGACTTATCTTTTATGCCGGCGATTCAGAGAAGAAAACTCAGTCTTGTTGATAAAGCGGCAATGAGTGTAATGTATAGAGCATATCCCGGATACCAGACAGAAATTGTTTTTGCCTCAAGGTACGGAGAATTGGACAGATTAGACAAAATTATCTCACAGTATCAAGAAGACAATGAAGTTTCTCCTTTTGCTTTCAGTACTTCTGTTCACAACAGCGTAGCGGGGCAATTTTCACTTTTAAACGGCATAAAAAAAAGCTACAATGCACTTGCCTCTGACGAGAACACATTCAGTACAGGTTTTTTGGACAGCATTGTAAGACTAAATGAAGACAACGACGTGTTATATTGTTATGCCGATGCATATGATGATGTTGCGGCCAGTGCAATGCTGCTGTCTAAAAAACCGAAAGAAGGCTCGATAAAAGTCGAATTCTTGCAGGAACAAACTGTTTTTGCCGGCACAGATGATGAATTTGAAGAGTTCCAGAACTTCATAGCTGGAGAGAAAAGTTATTTTTCTTCCATAGACGGACTTTTCTCCGTAAGAAAAGGAGAAAAATAGATGAAACTGTTTCGTTCTTTTGTTGTTTTATTTCTCTTTGCATTTTTCGGCTGCGGGGCAATACTAATAAATTACTTTATATTTCCTTATATCTCTATTTTTGTAAAAGAAGAAGAGAAGAGAAAAGCCTACTGTAGTGTTATTCACAAAACATGGAATTTTTTCTGTACAGTGATGCAAAAAGCCGGTGTTATTAAAGTCAAAATTACAAATCCCGAAAAAATAAAAGACCTCAGAGGAAAAATTATTGTTGCAAATCACCCGAGTTATATTGATATTGTGCTTTTAATCGGTTCTGTACCAAATACAATTTGCGTTGCAAAAAAAGAACTCAAAAAAAATATTTTTATGGGAAATATCGTAAAGTCCCTCTACCTGATTAATGATGAAGATTCCGAAACAATGCTCAAAGATACAGTTGAAATCTTGAACGAAGGTTACAATATAGTGATTTTTCCGAGCGGAACAAGAACACAGGAAAACGAACCTTTGAAATTGCATAAAGGTGCTGCTTTTATGGCACTGCATACACACTGTGACATTGTGCCGCTTCATATAAGCTGTGATTACAAATTTCTTGCAAAACACCAAAAAGTATATGATGCCGGCGAAAAGCCCGTAACATATACGATAACAATAAACGATGAAATAAAAGTTGAAGATTTTTCAAAAGGAAATTTGACGCAAATACAGCAAAGAAACAGGGTAAATGAAGCAATAAAACAAAAAATTTCAGCATCTGCACAAAATTGACTTTATGTTGTTCTTAGGATATAACATTTAATAGTGGTTTAATGAGGTCTGGAAGTTTGGCAAATAAAGAATTGGAACAGGAATTAAAAAAGCTCATAATTGACTCTCTTGAGCTTGAAGACATTACTGTAGATGACATAAATTCGGATGAAGCTTTATTTATAGACGGGATTGGACTTGACTCAATCGACGCTCTTGAACTCGGTATGGCATTGAAGAAAAAATACAATCTCAAAATGAGTGAGAACAAAGAAGAGAACAAAAAATATTTTTATTCCGTAAAAACTTTAGCTGATTTTATAGAAAGTCAAACAAAGTAATTTAACAAAGGGAAAAAATGAGCAGCATTAGCAGAGAAGAAATACTAAAGGAACTTACAAATATTTTGGTTGATGATTTTGAAATTGAAAAATCAAAAATCAAACCTGATGCAAATCTTTTTGAAGACTTGGAATTTGACAGTATAGATGCTGTTGATTTGGCTGTACGTATACAGGATTTTACAAAACAAAAAATTTCTCCCGAAAATTTTAAACAAATCAGAACAATCAATGACGTTGTTGATGCTGTTGAACAGCTTTTGAAATAGAGAGAAACCATAGTGGAAAAAGTAAAATCGATATTCAAAAAATACGGTTTCGTTTTTTCTTTTCTTTTTACTGTTGGTATAATCGCCTTGTTTCATTTTACAAGGCTAAAGGGGTTAAAGATTTATCCTGTCGCAATGAACTTTGCAATTTTTTGGCTGTTCTTTTCTTCACTGTTTACGGAAGAAACAATCATTCAAAAATTCGCAAGACTCTCTGAGGGAAAACTTAGTGAGCCTGTAAAAATTTATACAAAAAATTTAACTTATATTTGGTGTGTGTTTTTGTTTTTGCAATTTCTGTGCTCCGTTGTTACCTGCTTTTTGTCAGACACAATATGGATGATATACAACGGCTTTTTGTCATATGTTTTACTGGGAACTTTTTTTGCGGTAGAATATGCTGTCAGGATTGTTTTTAGAAAAATGAAAAAGCTGTGATGAATATCTTTGAATCATTTTTTAAAGAAGAGTACAAAAATACAAAAATTATCAAATATAATAACCGTTTTTTCTCGATTGAAGATGTTCGGCCGTTCGTTTTTTATCTGATTGACAAACTTAATGAGAGCAAAAAAAAATATGCTGCAATAGTTTCCGAAAACAATTTTGATTTTTATATAAACTTTCTGGCATCAGTTTTTGCCCGAAAAGAAATTTTCCTTA
>CALURG010000067.1 GCA_944323115.1 Candidatus Gastranaerophilales bacterium | reverse complement strand
TCCTGACCCCTAGACGATACCGCTAAAGATATAAACAAAAAATTTTTATAACTAAAATATATCACTAAAAATTTTTAAATAAACAATATTTTGAAAAACTGTCAATTTTAACTAACGTTTTGTTTTTATAAATATTATGAAGGTAAATTCGGTAAAGTGTAGTAAGAATATAGAAAAATGTTTGAAGAACTTTGAAACAAAGGAAGCTAAACTGCCAAATGTTCAAAGTATTGAAACAGAAGCATCTGCTTGCCAGAGTGTAATGGGGCAGGCACAAATTGCAATGCAAATGAAGCAAAGTGATGCAAAAATTGATGAAATAATAAACGAAATAGTTAAATCGAGAGGAATGAAAATAGGCAGACATAATGGTGATAATCACATAACAATCGGAAGACCTGTTGATGGTTTTAAAAATCTGTACCAAGACGAAATGAGAGCAAAATGTACAAGAGATGCTGACGGCTTTTTAGATGAAATATATATTGTTGATAATAATAAAAAAGATATCTATGTTTATAAACCTGACGGTGTGTTGAAAAAATATTTTTCACCTGATGAAATGAATGCATTGTTTGATTATAAATATCATCCGGAGGAAATTCATAAGTACCTTAGAGAAGGTCGTGTGGGTGGTATGGAAACAGAAAAAGTGCTAAAAAAAACTATTGAAACAATCGACAATTTGTTTGATAGTCCTAAAAAATTATGGAAAGCAGAAAAACCTATTATCCTTTACAGAGCACTTCAAGACAAATTAAATCCTTCGCAAGCTGAAGCGTTGACTACTGTCGGAAAGGTTTTTAAGGATTCATCTTTTGTTTCAACAACAAAAGAGCTCAGTACAGCAAAAAGATTTTTGAATAATAATCCGATTTTGCAAATAGATGTACCAAAGGGCTCCAGATATATTGATATGGATATGCTTTTCAATATAGACAGAACACACTGGAGGGAACAGGAGTTTTTACTTCCGAGAAACAGTATGTTTGTTGTGACGGGATTTGATGAAGCACAAAGGATTGTAAAAGTAAAATTAATATAAATAAAACTTATTTTACTTCTATACTTGAATCAATGACTTGCGAATTTTCCGGTGCTTTTCTTGGCAATTCTGTAGGGTATTCAACATCAAGAATTATATCCGGATCCATTGTCTTTGCAATATTTATAAAGAAATCGTAGTATTGGTTATTTGTTATGTTACCTTCTTTGTCTTTGTACATTTGAGCATAATCTCTGAGCGTTTTTGCTTTATCTTTGTATTTTTCCATTAACTCAGGATGTGTTTTGGGGTCGAGACCTGTTTTGAGTTCAGGATGAAGTTGTACAAAATCAAACATGTCTTTTAGAATATTAGCCTGACCGCCGTATACAAGAATAACTTCGTACATGTCATCAAAAGCTTCTTTGTTCATATTCAACTGTTTTTTGCATCCGATTCTGTAATCATAAAAAGCAGCAGGTCCAAATTCCGGAGTTTTGTTATAAAAATAGTTGAAATCTTCGAGAGCTTTGTCATATTGTCCGTAGAAATAATAGATGTGAGCTCTTGCTATTCTTGCTTTGTCAAAATTGGGGTTTATCTCCAAAGCTTTTGAGTATGGTTCGGTAGCACCCAGACGATTATTTTTGCGTTCATAGTCTTGTCCTTGATTAAAATAATATTGTTCGTCTTTTATTACTTTTGCATAAATTGATGTACCTGTTGCAAAAATTATTCCTATACAAAATAGTGCTGCAAAGAATTTTTTCATAAGACCATACTCCTTTTTTGCTATTTTAGAATTATATCAGAAATTTTAAAAAGCTGCTAATTGGTATTTTAATAACTCGACGTTTTTTATGAAT
This sequence comes from Candidatus Gastranaerophilales bacterium, assembly GCA_944323115.1. GTDB lineage: Bacteria > Cyanobacteriota > Vampirovibrionia > Gastranaerophilales > Gastranaerophilaceae > Limenecus. Next base: position 1,259 of record CALURG010000067.1, on the reverse strand, counting down.
TTGTCTTTGATGCTTTGATTATATACATTTGCCCAAGATGTTATGTAAATTTAAACAGATAAAAATAATTTACAAAATTTGCACCATAAAGTGTTTATGCTAGAATATAGCTATACACAGTAGAATTAGGGGTGGAGAATTGAGCCAGCAAAATTTATTTGAAGACGGAAAAATAGTACCGGTAAATATAAGAGATGAAATGAAACGTTCTTACATTGATTATGCAATGTCAGTTATTGTAGGACGTGCACTTCCGGATGTAAGAGATGGTCTAAAACCTGTTCACAGACGTATTTTGTTTGCGATGAACGAGCTTGGTATGACACCGGATAAGCCTTTTAAGAAAAGTGCCAGAATCGTAGGTGAAGTTCTTGGTAAATATCACCCGCATGGCGACAGTGCCGTATATGAATCACTTGTCCGTATGGCACAAGATTTTTCAACCAGATATCAAACGATAGACGGGCATGGCAACTTTGGTTCAGTTGACGGTGACTCTGCCGCTGCAATGCGTTATACTGAAGCTAGAATGCATAAAATTACACAATCCATGCTTGCTGATATAGATTGTGAAACAGTAGATTTTACGCCAAACTTTGACGGTTCATTGGAAGAACCTTCCGTTTTACCTGTAAGACTGCCGATGCTTTTATTAAACGGGGTTTCAGGTATAGCTGTCGGAATGGCGACAAATATTCCTCCTCACAATTTGTGTGAAATTGTGGACGGTACTGTAGCGTTGATTGACAATCCGGATATTACAGTTGAAGGTTTGATGGAACATATCAAAGGCCGTGATTTCCCGACTGCTGCGACTATTGTAGGTTTACAAGACATTAAACAGGCTTATACTACGGGTCGCGGTTCAATAAAGATGAGAGCTGTCGCTCAGTTTGAAGAAATTCCGGGAGGCGGAGGACGTCAAGGCAGAACAGCTATTATAGTTACCGAAATACCTTATCAGGTTAACAAAGCAATGCTCATAGAAAAAATTGCCGAGCTAGTTCGTGACAAAAAGATTGACGGTATTTCAGACTTGAGAGACGAATCCGACCGTGAAGGCATGAGAATTGTTATTGAACTCAAACGTGATGCAAAACCCGAAGTTGTTAAAAACAACCTGTTTAAGTATACTCAATTGAGCACTACTTTCGGTGTAAATATGGTTGCTCTTGTCGGAAAGCAACCGAGGCTGATGAACCTTTATGAAGTATTGAACGAATTTGTTGAACACAGGGTAGAAGTTGTTACAAGAAGAA
>CALURG010000066.1 GCA_944323115.1 Candidatus Gastranaerophilales bacterium | reverse complement strand
ACCCGTCCGCCACTTTCCACAGGAGCAAGCTCCTGCTTCTCGTTCGACTTGCATGTATGAAGCACGCCGCCAGCGTTCGTCCTGAGCCAGGATCAAACTCTCCGTTGTCAGAAAGTTTATGTCCATCTGTGAACTATGTTCACAGGCTCGACTTTGCTTAAATCGTGTCCGTTACTTTTATTTGTTGTTGAATCAACAGGTATTATCGTTTTTAGCTATTCTATTTTCAAGGTTCAAAGCCTACTAAATAATATCATCTCAATTCAATTGACAGAATTATTTAGCGGAAAACTTTTTTAGATTTTTGTCAACCAACAAAAGGTTTCCAACTCATCCTTCAAGACGTTACTTCATAGTAACACTTCATATTTTGTTGTCAAGCTATTAATTTAAAATTGTTATTAATAATTTTTAGCCGGTGAATTTTAAACCATTCCAAACAAGAAGTAGTTTTAAAATATTTTTGAGGACTTACTCTAAAATCGAGGGATATTTCATCACCGTATTGAGCAGTTTCCTTAGTGGCCCGCTGACCACTTTATTAATGTAGCCCAAAGATTTTTTAATTTCAAGGGTTTATTTTAAAAAATTTTTTTCATTTTTTATCTTTTTCAAAAATGCTGATATAACAAGGATTTTCAGGTTAACATTTCTTTATATTTGTAAAATTCATGAAGATTTTTATAAAAATTTTTCGCATTTATACACATGTTAGATGAGGCGGCATGACAATTAATTTATTAAAATAAGCATGTATCGATACAAAAAAACAAAAGGAGATCCCCATGAAGAAGAATGTTATAACAACTGCTTTTTTAACTGCTGTTATACTGGGTTCGGCTCAATTTGCAACAAGTGCATTTGCTGACGGCATGGTTTATGAACCTGTTTTTGAAGCCGTACCAATCACAGAATCAATGAACACAACAACTACAACTGCTAAACCGGAGCCTATTGCACAAACTGCATCTACAAAAACTACCACTCCGGCGGTAACATCAACACCTGCTCCAAATTCTGTTGAAGCAAACAACTTGCAAAATGCACTCATGCAGCTTGACGGAGCACAGGTTGAAATCAGAAATCAGCTTTTGCAATACAAAAGTGAGTACTCAACAATTGACAATCAATACAGAATGATTAAAGAACAGAGAGCTCAAAAGGCAAAACAAATCAGAGAAACAGAAAAGAAAATTAAAAATCTCGATTCTACAAAAGAAAAAATCAGAAAAAATTTGAATTAAGTAACAGATGAAAATAAAAAGACCGTCTAACAGGCGGTCTTTTTGTTTTTTGTGATTGGACAATTTACTTGCTCTCACCGTTGATTCTATCTGCACGGTAAACAGCTCGGCCCAAAAGAAGCAAAGCTGCTGCTGCACCTGTGCTGATAGCTGCCCATGTACTTTATAAAATCTTACATGTCTCAAAATATCTTCTTTTAAATTGACTGTAACTTCACGAAAAGTTATTAATAAATCTATATTTTTATATCACACTCATGCTTTTTGGCATTTGACGCCGCGTTTTGTCGCAGCAATAACTTCCAGAATAGTTTTATCCAAAAGTTCAAACTCTTTTTTCTTTTCATCGGACTGTTTTGCTTTCCAGTCATTAAACATTTTTAAAAATTCGTCTCTGTGGACAATACAGTCTCCTGTACCGACTTTTGAAGAATATTTTTTTACAAACTCTTTATTAAAATCTTCATAAACTTCTGTAATAGCGTCAGATACTAGTTGTGCATTTGTCAGCATTACATCAATATCTTTGTTCATATTGTTTTTGTCTTGTTCTGAGATTACCCACATGCCATTCATGGATTTTTTGCCGAAATGTCTGCCTTGTCCCATTAGAGCGGTAGCCATAGAGGCTGTGTAAGTTGCCATTTCCATATCGGATGTGATACCCCAGCTGCCGTCTTGGCCATAAAATTTGTGTTCGCAAGAATTGCCGCCAAAGTCACAAACTATATCAGAAAAAACTTTTTCCAGCGACCACTCGGGATTTTCCATTTCGCTTGTAAAAACAGCACCGCCGAAATAGCTTCTGGGGTCAAGTGTGATAAAGTTGACCTTGTTTCCAAGATGCCAGGGCTTATTTTCACTGCGGGCGATTTGTTCCATAATTGTAGAATTCAAAGCATGCCCGCATTCGTGAGATGCAACAAGTTCCTTTTGATATTGAGGATCCTGTTTGCTGGAAGCTCTGCCGCAAGTCAACTGCAAGTATGCTTCTGTAAAATCTGATTTTGAGATAAGCGGATGTTTTCTTTCTCTTGCTACATTTTTGGCTTTGTCGAGCAGAGTGAGAATCTCAAGATATGAAGAATGTTCCGTAAGCAAATTGATATGTTCTTTTGTTTGAGCTTTTTGAATATCATCGCCGGAAAGTTTTATACCTTTTTTCTTTATGTAATAGTCTATGATTTCTTTTCTGGCTTCCTCGTTTGAACCTGGCGAGTCAACTTCTATCTGGTCAATAAACTTGAAAGATTTTGAAGTGGCTTCGCCAATGTATTGAGGATTGTTCATAGAGCCCATAACAAGAATATTCAATCCCTGTTCCTGAGCTTTGTTCATCTCTCTGATAAGCTGTGACATGGCTTTTTCATGGTATTCCGAGACCATTTCTCCGTATGAGAAATATTCAAAATTTTCGACAAACAAAACGGCAGATTTGTAAGGATTTGTCTCTGCTTGGGCTTTCACTATGCTGAAAAGCTTTTTCATGGATGCTTCCGGGCTGAGATTTCCGCCTCCGAACAAGTCCACATCTTTTGTTCCAAAATCAACAGCATTTATTTCCACATAAGGTATCTTGGCTTCACCTGATATTGCTTGTGCCGTATACTTTCTGCCGGCACCTACAGATCCGTCTTGAGAATATATAACAAAACCTTTTGTACCTATAGACTTATCTTTTATTCTTTCTACAATTGATTTTGCTTCTTTTTTTGTAGTCGGGGAACCAACCATGTCTTTTAGTTTTATGCCTGTATCAAAAACTATTTTTATGGAGCTGTCATTTTCTGCCGGTTTAAAAATTTCTTTTGCTTCTTTTATGTAATTTTGAACATCATCAAGACTTATTTTTTCTTTGTCTACATAGTATGCCGCAATCAAGTCCATAACCCTTTGAGCTTTCTCAGGATAATTTCCTTTCAGCTGGTTTGCAGCTTCGACAGATTTTTCTATAGCTTGTTTTGAGAAAGGCTTTTTAATTTTTGCCGTCAATTCAGGCTGTTCTTTAAACATCTTTTTAGCCTGAGCCATATTCATCAAAGGCATGGATACTTCTCCAAAATCGACAAAAAAGTCTTTGACATCTGTTTTATTACAGTCCTGATAATATTTATCTTTGTCCGCTATCATTACAAATTTTACGTTTTTGGGTGCTTTAATAAAAGTTTCGGCATTATTTCCGTCAATAGCCAGAGACTCCAAATCTTTGTCCATGATAGACATTATCATCACATAATTTTTATCTTTATGTTTTGCAAATTCACGGAGTTTTGCGTTTATGTAATAAATATCAAGTTCACCGTTGTCATTGAAGTTTACAATTTCCGTATTAGATTTTGTAAGATTGCCAAAACCGTTTTGACTTTTGTCAAAAACGTGCAAAAAACTGTTAATCAAATAATCAGGTCTGACTTCTTTGTCATGAAGAACTGCCATATTTGTTCCTATGGCAAGGTTTTTCCAAATATTAACAGCTTTGTCATCATAAAAAGAAAGATGAATTCTTTTTGAAAGCGGTGTTTTGTCCATTTGTATTTCATTTTTCAACGCCATTCGAAAAGGTATCATAATCTCTTTTTTGATTTTGTCGTTGTTTGGAAACAATGCAGCAGAAAAAATCATATCATCATGTACAAGCCCATCTCCGTCCATGTCTTCGCCATTGTCCAAAATATAAAGGCTGTACAAATCATTTTGAAAATCTTTTGAAAATACGGGTTTTTTGACTTTCGTTTTTGCGGAAGGAATTTCTTTCAGTTTTTCGTCCAAAATCTTAATTTCTTGTTCAATAATAGGTTTGATTTTGTCTCTTTTGCCTTTTTCTTTAAAAGCTGTTTCCACAAGTGCATCTTCTAAAGGGGCGTACATTGAAAAAGAAGATTCTTCGTCATACTCTATTTCACCGGAATCAAGTTGTTCTATATATTTTTTTATACTTTCAAGACCTGCTCTCAATATGTGAATCTGGGTAATTTCCTGATGATTATATTTTAGTGCCAATGCTCTTGAAT
>CALURG010000065.1 GCA_944323115.1 Candidatus Gastranaerophilales bacterium | reverse complement strand
AGTTGAAAGTTTCGACTTTTTCAATTTGAAAATCCGGAGCATAAGCGATATACATCGCATTTCCCAAATCTGCCATCGCAAGGTCATAACTGTTTTTTGCATCCGTGAGCCGCATTTTTGCCTCGCTTAAGAAAACGAGTGCATTTACATAATCGACTTTCGGCTTTTTCCCTGACTCATATAGCTTTTTGGCTCTGGCAAGGTTCCTTTCGTTTATCAAAACATTGTTTCTTTCGATTTCCAGAATTGCCTTTGCTCTCAATACATTAAAATACTGCGTTTTTACGTGGTATATTGTGTTGCAGATACTGTCCATAAACTGGTATTCAGCAGCAAGTTTATAGAATTTTTCCATTCGTATAAGGGCGCTTGTCTTGCCAAAGTTCCAGATTAGTTGATTTAAATAAGCACCGACAGACGGCAGATATCTGTGAGAAGCCCCGTCGTCATAGTCTTTGTTTGTATTGTATTCCTGCAAAAAACCTGCATTTGCACCGATTGTCGGAAAATATGCGGACTGGGCTATTCCCAAATTGCTGTTGGCAATTTCAAGGTTATATTCATACTTTTTTATCATCGGGCTTTTATTTATTGCAATTGCAACACAATCAGGCAAAGACAAAAGCTCTCCTTTTTTTATTTGTAATTCTTCAATTGCAAAAGCTTTGAGATTGAGTAGAATCAAAACAAATGTTGCTATTATGATTATTTTTGATGAACGCATTGTATTTTAACCGTAACTTTAAACCGGTGTTTTATTAGTTTCCGGTTTTTTAAATTTTAATTGATACCATTCAACTATTGCTATATGTAATGCCGCAAAAATACCTGTCAGATAAGCAAGCTGCTTGTGCAATTTTACTTTGTTTTTGTTTGCGGCTATGGCACTAAAAACACCTGAACCAACAGCGGCATAGCCGGTAAGTTTTACATAATTCGTTTTTTTTCTGATTGGTTTTGTTTCTGAATTTTTAACCGGCAAAATTGGCATTTGAGTTCTCTTTTTTCATTTGTTAAAAAAATTATATCATAAAATGCCTTATTGGAACTTAATTTGCTCTCACGGGTATTTTGATTTGCAAGCAATAAAATTATACTGCCGTATAATGAAAACTTATAATATTTGTTAAGTTTTCATTTTACTTGATTTTTCAAACGGTATATTGAAAAGATAAGCATAAATGTCTTGATTGATAGATATTGTATTTGTGGCAAAGATTATACCTAGAATGCTTTTGAATACCTTTTTACATAAAAATTTTCATCATTTTTTAGTTTATTTTTTATTTTGTCCAGTTCGATTGAAGAAGTTTTTAATGAAGCCAAAACCATTGCTGTTTTTTCTCTTATTGTGTATTCACGAATATTTGCTGTTGTGGACAAAACAGATTCGAGCCGGCTGTCAATTTCGGGGTTCAGCATTGCGAGTGCCTCAAGACACCAGTATAAATTGAAAAGTTTTTTTGTATACCGGTTGCTTCTTTTCAGAGTTTCCAGTTCTTCAAAAATCTGATGAAAACGATTGTATAAAATATTTAGAAATTCTTTTTTTTCTTTATCATTGTTTTGAAACAGCGGTTTTAAAGCTGCACAAATAAGTCTGCAAATATTGGGGTTGATATCATTAACAGCTTTTAGCAGAGAATTTTGTGAATAATCTGTCAGAAAGTACAAAATGTACCTGTCTGCTGTAATAAATTCATTAATTTTCAAAGCCGCAGCTTCTCTTATTAAACCGTGATGACCCGTGAGTTGGTAAACAAGCAGTTCTGCTTCATCATAGGAAAGCAGTTTTTCAAGCTTAAGCAGGCATATTTGTTTTTCAAAATCATTTTCGGTTTTTAATATGTTTATAATTTCTTCGTGAGTATAAATTTTTTCACACAAATATACTGCTTTTTCAATTTCATTTATAATTTGAATTTCTTCTGTCATAGTCTTAAATATATCATAATCGGCGGTTAAAAAAAGATAATAAAAACATTAAATTGTATTTGGATATGATTCCCGATAATATTTTTTTATGTGAGAAAGGAAATGAAGTGAGAGAATTTATTGATTTTATGAAAGAGCTGCTTATGCTAAAGCAGGAAGAAAACAAAGTTGTCGGATTGACAGGTTTTAAAAAATCTAAAAAAAATACGCGAAAAAGAGTTGCCAAAAAAGTACAAAAAGAAGTGAAACTTTCTGATTTGATGAGAAGAAGTTCTCGTACAGCATAAACTATCTATCCAAAATATTTTGTAGTAAAATTTTGCTATGAAGTATTTAAAAAGGATTGGTAATTATGTCAGAAACAATTAATAAGCCGTTTTCCGGCACAAGTAATCAATGTACACCGTTGACCGGAGCACAGATTAGAGAAGCTTTCTTGAAGTTTTTTGCTGAAAAACATCAGTCTACTATTGTAAAAAGCTCATCACTCGTGCCGGACAACCCGACAGTGCTTTTAACAACAGCAGGCATGCTACAGTTTGTGCCGTATTTTCTCGGATATGAAGAATGTCCGTATGAGCCCAAAAGGATTACGACTTGTCAAAAATGTGCACGTGCCGGCGGGAAAGATTCTGACATCGAAAATGTGGGCAGAACTCCCCGTCACCATACCTTTTTTGAAATGCTAGGTAATTTTTCATTCGGCGATTATTACAAAGAAGAAGTTATTCCTTGGGCATGGGATTTTGTTACAAACTATCTTCACTTAGATCCAAACAGACTTTATATCACAATTTATAAAGATGATGATGAGGCCTTTGATATTTGGCACAACAAAGTAGGCATACCTGCTGAAAAAATCTTTAGAAAAGGTAAAAAAGACAACTTCTGGGGGCCTGTATCCGACGTAGGTTCTTGCGGACCGTGTTCTGAAATTCACTATGATTTAGGTGAAGAGCTGAAATGCTCTGACAACTGTTCAGTTGCTACCTGCGAGTGTGACAGATGGGTCGAAATCTGGAATCTTGTGTTTACGGAACTCTTTAAAGACAAAGAAGGCAACTATACTCCTCTTGAAAAGAAAAACGTAGACACAGGCATGGGGCTTGAAAGAATTGCAATGGTAGTTCAAGGCAAAACTTCCACCTTTGAAACAGACCTTTTGACTCCTATTTTGAACAAAGTCTGTGAAATGACAGGCAGAGAGTACAAAAAAGACAACAAAACAGATGTTTCTTTAAGAATCATCACCGACCATGCCCGCTGCGTAACGTTTATGATTTCTGACGGAATCGTACCCGGCAATGAAGGCAGAAACTACGTTCTTCGTATGATTATGCGTCGTGCCCTTAGACATGGCAAAATGCTCGGGCTTGAACTGCCGTTTTTGTACAATATTGTTGACACAGTTGTTGACAATTACAAACAGGCTTATCCAGAACTTGAAGACAACCGTCAAAAAATTAAAGACGTAATCAAAAAAGAAGAAGAAAAATTTAAACAAACTTTAGACAGAGGTCAAAAACTGCTTGATGACTTATTGGCTGACGGTACAAAAGAAATAAGCGGAGAAAATGCCTTCAAATTGTACGATACATACGGTTTTCCTTTGGAATTGACAGTAGAAATTGCTGCTGAAAAAGGCGTAAAAGTAGATGAAGCAGGTTTTAAAACTTGTATGAATGAACAAAAAGAACGTGCAAAAGCTGCCGCTCAAAAAATTATTCTGACTGATGATTTGATATATATTGATATTGAAAAAGAAAAAGGAGAAACCTCATTCATCGGTTATGAAAAAACTTGTAATGAAGCAAAAGTTGTTGCTCTTGTAAAAGATGCAAAAAAAATCGATTTTGCTGATGAAGGAGAGACTGTTGATATTATCCTCGATACGACGCCTTTTTATGCGGATTGCGGCGGTCAGGTAGGTGACTCGGGTGTTATAGAAGGCAAAAACTTCAAGGCCAGAGTTCTAAACACCTTTAAAGTTGACAATCTTTATGCTCACAGGGCAGAAATTACAGAAGGTACTGTTAAACCGGAAGATGATGTATGTGCAGCAATTGATACATACAGAAGAAAACAAATAACAGCTCATCATACAAGCGCACACCTTTTGCAGGCTGCATTGCAAAAAGTTCTTGGTGACGGTGTAAAACAGGCCGGTTCGCAGGTTGAACCGGACAAAACACGTTTTGACTTTTCTTTTGACAGAGCAATGACTTCTGCTGAAATCGAACAGGTCGAAGAATTGATGAACGATTGGATTTCTCGAGGATTGCAGCAACACACTGATATTATGGATGCTGAAGAGGCAAAAAAATGCGGTGCGATGGCATTGTTCGGCGAAAAATACGGCGACAAAGTTAGAGTCGTTGGTATTAAAGATGAAAAAGGCGAGTTCATTTCCCGTGAACTATGCGGCGGTACGCATGTTTCCAACACTGCACAAATAAGACTTGCAAAAGTTGTACAAGAATCCGCAATTTCTGCCGGTTCAAGACGTATTGAGGTTGTTGTTTCAGATGCCGCGTTTAAATTCTTGAACGACAAAGCAAAAGAAGCAGATAAACTTGCACATCTTTTCAAAGCTCAAACGAATGAAATTTGCGAACGTGTGGACAAACTTATTGAAACAAACAAAACTCTCACGAAACGTACGGTTGAGCTGCAAAACGAAATAGCAAGTGCAAAATTTGCTACGTTCTTGAGCAAAACTCAGGATATCAAAGACGGAAAACTGTTTATATCTAAGATAGAAGATTTTGAACCTGCAATGGTTAAAACCTTTGTGGAAAAACTTTCTGACAGAATCGGAAACAGCGTAATAGTCGTTGCTTCTTTGAAAAAAGACGGCAGTATCTTTATTATGGTAAAAGTTTCTGACAACTTTGTCCAAAAAGGAATCAATGCTGGTAAAATTGTTGGTGAAATCGCAGCTGCTACGGAAGGTAAAGGCGGTGGAAGGCCAAATTTTGCTCAAGGTGCGGGCCACAATGCACAAAATTTGGACAAGGTGCTTGCTGATGTAGAAAAAGAAATCAAAACTTTTTCTTGATTAATTTTAATTTGAAAAAATAAAGTATATCATTTTTACACTTTAATGATATAATAATTAGCAAGATGGAGAAGAGAAATCTTAGTATCAGCACACAGAATAAACTTATACTGCTGGGATTGGTTATCAGTACTGTATTGATAGTTGGTCTGGCCGTTTTTGCTATAACAAATATTCAGCAAAAAATTTCTGAAGTTTACGGCGGTTTTGGTGAAATTTTAACCAAAACTCTTGCTATTGAAAGTGCCGAACTGACAAAAGATATACAGGAATATGACAGATACAGTGCTTTACAAGCTCATACAAAATCTATTATGAGCAGTAATAACGAAATTGCATTCATTGAATTTCAGGATGACCAAAATAATGTCATATATTCAAGTAAAAAAGATTTTCCAACCAGAGCAAAACAGGCTTTGATTACAAGTTCATCGCAAATGCTTGCTGATATCGAGGGTGTGAAGACAAATATCGGTAAAGTCGTAGTCGGGTTGTCAGGCGGTGCGACAAAAGATATTTCACATGCAACAAGAAATTCTATGCTTGTTGTCTTCACTGTAGCTTGGCTTGTTTTTACTTTTGTTATTTTAATAAATACTATTTTGATTACACGTGAGCTTTCTATGCTTCATCACGGTGTAAAAAAGATTTCTACCGGTGCTTTTGGTTATACTCTTGATGACAAAAATACATCCGGCGAAATCAAGGATTTGATTCAAGCTTTCAATGATATGTCGCTTCGGCTTCATCAATATGAAGAACAGAATGTTGACCAGCTTACACTTGAGAGAAACAAATTTGAAGCGGTTTTGATGAGTATTGTAAACGGAGTTGTAGTTTGTGACAACTATGACAATGTTGTCCTTGTGAACAATGCTGCCAGAAAAATGCTCGAAGTCGAAGACGAGCAAATTTTAAATACAAAAATTCAAATGTACTGTGATACCGACGGAGAACTTTGTTTTAAAGAAAAAATAGAACAATTTAAAGATACTCCGCTTGATATTATGGAAAACAAGCCTCTTGAGTTTAATATAGAAGTTGATACAAAGGTTTTGAAATGTGTAATTTCTCCGATGTTTTCTAAAAATCAAGATTATGTCGGATATGTGATTGTTCTTATTGATGTTACCAAAGAAGTTGAAATCGATAAGATGAAGAGTAATTTCATTTCAAATGTCAGCCATGAATTGAGAACTCCCGTTACCGTTTTGAGAACTTATATCGATACTTTGTACAATCATTCCGACGAATTTGACGAAAAAACAAACAAAGAATTTTTTGAAGTTATAAATAAAGAAGCTGCAAGACTCCAGAAAATGGTTAACGACATATTGGATTTTTCAAGATTGGAATCAGGAAATGTCAATGTCGAAAAAGAAAAAACAAACATTGTACCTGTAATTGAACAGCAAATTAAAAGTATGCAGGTCTTGGCGGAAGAAAAGAATATAACTTTTTCTTTGATAAAAGAGCCGAACCTTCCTGAAATACCAATCAACGTTGATAGTATCGAAAGAGCTTTGAACAACTTAATTTCAAATGCTATAAAATATTCGCCGGAAAACGGAAGAATAAAAGTTAGAGCTGAGATAGCAAAAGATCCGAATTATATAGAAGTTTCTGTTGAAGATCAAGGCTGCGGTATACCGGAAGAACATCAGAAAAAGATATTTGAACGTTTTTACCGTGTTGAAAACGATACTCACACCGTGAAAGGAACAGGACTTGGTTTACATCTAGTTAAAATTACGATTGAAAAGCATCATCAAGGCCAGGTCTTTGTAAAAAGTAAACCCGGCGACGGCTCTACTTTTGGTTTCAGGCTTCCTATAAATCCTAAAGACCAGGAAGAAGAAACAGAATCTTAATTAATCTTTATAGGGTAAAAATATTATTCGTATCTCAAAGCTTCTATCGGATTTAGAAGAGATGCTTTGTATGCAGGATAATATCCGAATAGTATACCGACAATCCCTGAAAAACCAAAAGATATAAGAATAGGAACAGCTGAAATTACAACTGTCATGTCAGAAAATAATCCGACAATTTTAGCACCGAGCACTCCTATAACAACTCCCAGCAGTCCACCCGCCAAAGAAAGCAAAAGTGCTTCTACCAAAAATTGAATACGAATATCCATAGCTTTGGCTCCGATTGCCATTCTGATACCGATTTCTTTTGTTCTTTCGGTTACTGACACAAGCATGATATTCATAATACCGATGCCTCCGACAAGAAGAGAAACTGAAGCAATAGAACCCAGTAAAATAGCCATAGTGTTTGAGGCTTGTTTGGCTGTTTCAAGCATTTGTGTAAAATTTCTGATAGTAAAATCATCTTCCTTGTTTTTACCTAGATTGTGTCTTTCTCTCAAAAGCTCAGCTATTTCTTTTTCCGCAGAAGCAAGGCTTTCTGAGTCAACGGCTTGTACATTTATGTGTTTAACTGTACCCGGAAAAGCCGTACCGAAAAGCTTTTTTTGTGCCGTTGTAATCGGAATCAAAACGGTATCATCCTGGTCTTGGCCCATACCGTTTTGCCCTTTGGATTTTAACACCCCGACGACTTTAAACGGCATTCCTGTTATTCTTATTGTTTTGTTTATCGGATCCATATCGCCAAAAAGATTTGTCGCCACAGTAGAACCTAGTATTGCTACTTTTGTATTATTCTTCAAATCGTCTTCAGTAATACTTCTACCGGATTCAACTTCCCACAGCCGTATCGGCATAAATCCTGGTGTAATACCGTTCACGCTTGTTGACCAGTTTTGGTTTGAATAAACGAGTTGTGCAACCTGGCTGACAGTTGGTGCAACTTCCAGCACAGACGGACAGTATTTCAAAATAGCTTCGGAATCTTTGAGTGTAAGTGTGGGTTGAGTACCGCTCCCCATACGAACACCGCTTGATGTAGTGGAGCCTGAAAGAACCATCAAAAGATTAGAGCCCATAGATGCAATATCTTTGTTTATTCTCTGTTTTGCTCCTTCACCTATTGAAAGCATTATTATAACAGCACTTACGCCTATAATAATCCCCAGACTAGTAAGAATGGAACGCATTTTGTTTACTTTTAAAGAACGCAGGGAAATTTTAAAAGTTGATTCAAAATCTATCATAAAATACCCTCCGAATTTACAGTTTCAAGCTTGTCCAAGCCTTTTTGGAATTTGTTCAGTTCATCAGATATAATTTTCCCGTCCTTGAACCTTACAATACGCTTGCAGTACTCTGCAATATCAGGTTCATGGGTAACAAGAATAATGGTTTTTCCGGCAGAAACATTGAGTTTTACAAAAAATTCCATAACCTCAATGGATGTTTTTGTGTCAAGGTTTCCGGTAGGCTCATCGGCAAGGATAATAGGTGCGTCATTTACTATCGCACGTGCTATTGCCACTCTTTGCTGCTGGCCTCCTGACATTTGATTCGGCAGGTGGTGCTCTCTTTTTTCAAGTCCTACTATTTTCAACGCCGCCTTTGCTCTTTTTAGTCTTTCCGCTGGAGGAACACCCTTGTATATCATAGGCATTTCTACATTTTCAACAGCAGAAGTTCTTGGTATCAGGTTAAATCCCTGAAAAACAAAACCGAGTTTGAGGTTCCTGATTTCGGAAAGTTCGTCCATAGACATTTTTGAAACATCTATTCCGTCAAGAAAATACGAGCCGGAAGTCGGTTTGTCCAAACATCCCAGCATATTCATAAACGTGGATTTGCCGGAGCCTGACGCTCCCATTATTGCAACAAACTCCCCTTTTTCTACCGTCAAAGACACATCATCCAGTGCATTGAATGACGAGTCGCCCGTAGAATATGTTTTTATGAAATGTTTTATTTCTATAAGTGCCATTTTTTACCTTTAAAACAGTCTCATTCTCGATCTGCCGCCTTGAGGTGTACTGCTATTTTCATCACGTTTTTTTATAATTACTCTGTCTTGTTCTTTTATGTTTTCTGAGATAATTTCGGATTTGTCACTGTTTTTTGCACCGAGTTTTATTGTTACCCTTTGAGGCTTGTTGTCTTTTAGTATCCATATACCTTGCTCTTTATATTTTTTGCCGCCTGTGATTTCTTTTGGAGTGAATTTCAGGGCTTCATTCGGAACACACAATACATTTTCGCTTTTGTTGGTAATAATAGAAACATTTGCTGTCATACCCGGTATCATTTTTTGTTCTTTGTTGTCTACAAGCACTATTACCGTATAAGTAACAACGTTTGATACCGTAGTAGGTGCAATCCTTACTTCGGAAACTTTTCCGGAAAATACGGAATCCGCATAGCCGTCCAATGTATATTCGACATCCTGGCCCTTTTTAATTTTTCCGATATCGGCTTCAGAAACATTTACTTCTATTTGCATATTTGTCAAATCTTGAGCTACCTGAAACAAAGTAGGTGTCTGGAAGCTTGCTGCTACTGTCTGTCCAACATCAACCGCTCTCGATACCACGATACCGTCAACAGGAGAGATTATCCTTGTATACCTTAAATTTGTAAGGTTGTTATTCAATGTAGCCTGTGCTTGATTTATAGTCCCTTGTGAAGCAGCCAGCTGGGCAAGATCGGATTTGTATGTTGCTTCTGCAAGATCAAGCTCGCTTTTTGCCACATAATTTTTTGAATACAACTTTTTATATCTTTCATAATTTTTTTTGTCATAAACCAGCATTGCTTCCACTTTTGCTTTGTTTGAACGTGCTGTTTCCAGGTCTCCTCTTGCTTTTTCTACCTGTGCTTGAAACAAAGACGGGTCAATCTGTGCAAGTAACTGTCCTTTTTTTACTTTTGAGTTGTAATCAACGTACAGTTCCTTTATCATGCCTGAAACCTGTGAGCCTATATCTACGGTGTTTACAGGATTTACCGTTCCCGATGCTTCAACCGCTTCAATTATTGTGGTTCTTTTAACAGGTACTGTGACATAGCCCGAATCTTTACGGCTGTTTATAAAAAATGCCGCACCGCAAAGTATAAACATTGCGATAAGCGTAGAAGCTATAACGGTTATCTTTTTTTTCATCTTACCCCCATAGATTTTTGGAACTGTTCCTTAGCTACATTATAATCAAAAACAGCTTGAACCAGAGCCAGTTGTGCATTGTTGTAATTTGTTTGTGCTTGTTGAAGTTCGATAAAATTTCCGAGTCCAACTGTATATCTTCCGTCAGCCAATTCAAAGTTTTCCAGTGTTTGCTGGACTTTTTGAGCCATCAGCGGAATTTTCTTTTGTAAAACTACCATATTTATATAGTTGTTTTTTACTTCAAAATAAATATTTTTCTTTGATAAATCAATATTTTCCGTTGCAATTTCAAGATAGGATTTTCCCTGTTCAACACTGTATTTTATGTCCATTAAATTTATCATAGGGAAATCGAGAGATACTCCTATATTGAAACCGGTATTTGATACATCACTGTTTTTTCTGTAGTTGTAGCCGCTGCTTGCACTGAGTTCAGGAAGGTAAGAACGTTTTATGGCTTTCAGTGATTCTTGTTGTGCTCTTTCTACCATCATAAGCGATTTTAAATCAGGTCTGTTTTCGTAAGCTTTTTTTATTGCTTCATCAACCGGCAAAATCAACGGTTTGAATTTGTAATTTTGGAAAATATCCTGTTTTTCAATTCCGGATGTCAAAATTGCGGTTTGTTCAAAATCATCGCTTCCGCTTTTTGGTATATAAGAAATGTTTACTTCGTTTTTAGGCTTTTTGCTTTTTTGAAAATTAAAACTTTCTGTATTTTTCAATGTATATTCGGGAGCATCCGAGTAATACATTGCATTATTCAGGTTTATAATTGCATTTTCATACTGTCCTTGTGCTTCAACAAGAGAAATTTCCGCATCAGTCAGGTATACCTGTGCATTGACAACATCTATTTTGGATTTCAAACCTTCTTGGAAAAGAGCGTTTGTCCTGTCATAATTTAGTTTGTTGATTCTGACAGAACGTTCAAAGACATCTTGATTTGCCTGTGCAGCCAGTGCTTCAAAGTATGCCATTTTTACACGGTAAACAGTATCCAGGATAATATTTTCCAAATCGTATTCAACAGATTCTCTGTTATACTTTTGCATATTTATGCGGGCGGTTGTCTTGCCGAAGTTCCAAATAAGCTGATTTACTCCGAGATTCAATTGATAATAATTGTTGCTTGAAGAGGTACTGCCGCCTTGATTGTAGAATCCGCCTCTGCCGCCGTTTGAGCCTGAGTTTCTGTTGTGTTGTGAGGTAAATCCGGTGCCTACAGTAATGTTAGGGAAATAGTCGGATTTTGCAAGACCGACTTGTGAATTTGCTATGTCTTTTTGTTTTACGCCGATTTTTATGTTCGGGTCATTTTTTAGTGCTATATCAATACAGTCTTCTATAGAGTATTCTATTTCTCCTTGAAGAGTCTTTGGCTGAGGCTTTGTTACGGCAGGCTGTGTGTTTTTTTTATTTTTGTTTTTATTCAAAAATATTGAAAACCCTTTTGCATAACAAATACCGCTGTTTGTTGCAGCGAAACATAAAATTAGCAAAATTGATATAAAAAATTTTTTATTAATTACTTGTTTCAAATCTTGTGCCTCTATAATTAATAACGATTGTATTAAAATTTTGTTCAAATTAAATCATCCTTATATTTTAAACAAAGGATAATAACTTAATTTTGTTTAATTTTTGGTAAGAATTTTTCTCTCTTTTATTTAATACAACGATTTGTGTTATAATTTTAGGCAAGTGATAGAATTTTACGGATTATGACTGAGGAAGTAAGAACCTACATAAAAGAAGTAGCGATGCCAATAAAGGCTATATTTAAGGATATGCTTAAATATGCACCGTCTAAGTTGTTCGGACTTTTAGGCAACGCCGTAATCATACCGATATATACAAATCTTCTTTCGCCGTCTCAATATGGAGTTTATGCCGTATCATTGGCGGTATTAAGTTTTTTGTGTATTTTATTTTCTGATTGGATTGGCCTGTCGGGATTAAGATTTTTTAGGCAGAACCAGTTGTGTGATAAAATACCTAACTACATATCAACACTTGTTTTGATACTTTGTGCCAATCTTTCTGTAATGTATTTGCTTTCTTTTATCTTCAGGCACCGGTTTTATTCATACTTTTCTATACAGCCAAAGTTGTTTTGTTTTATATTGCTTTTGATTATTCCTGTTGCAATCAGAGCATTGCTGTTTCAGGTTCTGCGTGCACAAATTAAGCCGGGTGCGTTTACTGTATCCACGATTATAAATCAGCTTTTAACAATAATATTTTCCGTTGTGATTTTAAAAATATTTAATCTCGGTGCCGCATCCATACTGATTGGTATGGCGTTGTCAATTACGATTATTGATATTGTATTGGTGTTTCAAAGCGACATTTTAAAATATATACGTTTTGAAATACCGGATATTAATATGATAAAGTCAATATTCTGGTACGGTATACCTATAGCTGTTGCTTCTATAAGTTTGTGGATGATAAATCAGAGCAACAAATTTATCACATCACACTATTACGGTTTTAAAGAAGCCGGGCTTGTCGGTGTTGCGTACAATATGACTTTCCCTATTTTAATGACATTTTTTGCAATAATTACAATTGCCGCATATCCGAGAATCATAAATCTTTATGAAGAAAAAACTGATGTGAGACCCGTTATATCCAAACTTACTGGATATTATATGCTTGTATCAATCCCTATAGTCCTTCTTATGAGTGTTTACGCTCCGGATTTGATTACACTTTTTGCAAATTCAAAATACCAGAATGCATATGTACTGATTCCCTATTTTGCTGCCGGTGCGTTCTTTTTGAGTTTTTCAGATTACACAACCATGCAATACCATCTTTCAAAAAAGACATATATTCTAACGGTGTTAAAAATATTTTCGGGTATTGCCGGTTTGTTTTTAAATGTAATTTTGATAAAAAAATTCGGGCTAATCGGAGTAGGTATTGCTACTCTTGTTTCGAATTTCTTATATTTTATTTTATCTATAATATGTACAGTACCGAACTTTGAATGGAAAGTACCGTATAAAAAAATCCTTCATATTTTTATATGTTTAATACCGGCATGTTTTGTGTGGTATTTTATAAAAGATTCTTTCTTGTTTGCCGGTTTTCAGATAATAACATTGCTTCTGTTTTATTACTGGTTGTTTTATATTACGGGACGACGGCTTTTTAAACATTGGGATTAAAAATGAAAAAACTGTTTTTTCTTATAATGCTATTTTTTCTTTTTGCACCACCGGGTTTTTGTGAAAATACCGTTTTGAGAGGAAGTGTAAATTATACGGTAGAGTCTGCAAGAAAACTGGCTTTTGAGGGGTTGGATTTAAAACTCGATAAAAAGCTTTTGACACCTTACATAGAAGATGAAAACAACAAAGAAAATCTTGAATTGATAAAAAGCCATAAACAAACTGCCGGAAGGAAAGTCATGTCATTTGTTATGGCAAAAGGGTTTGTTAAAGGTTATGCAATAATATACGATGACAAACCGGAGTACATTTATTATTACAGTAACGGCGGCTATCTTGTGGCTGTGGATATTGACAAAAAATTTGATTCAAACACTTATCCCTACAAAATAGGAAAATACAGTGCCTTAACAGGCAATCTCATCTCTATAGGTTTTTATGTATCGGAAGACGAGCAGTATGTTTATACAAAAAACGGAAAATTAAGAGCACACTGGGTTGGAAATACAGGTTACAATGAAAAGGGAAAACCAATTGCAACAAGAGATTTTTCCGATAACATTCTTGAAAATTCTTTTTAATTTACTTTGTTTTGTATTGTTCCGCTTTCAAACGCATTTATGTTTTGCATTGTAATATCCAAAATTCGAAAAACCGCCTCATGGGTATTGTAGGCAATGTGAGGTGTAACAATTACATTCGGCAATTGCTGAAGCCTGCTGTTCAAAATTGTTTGTTTCAAAACAGTGTTGTTTAAACGGTTTATATCAACAAGATAGTCCGAATCAGAAATAGTTTCTTCGCTTTCCAGAACATCAAGTCCTGCACCGGCTATTTCATTTTGCATCAAAGCATTGTACAATGCCTGTGTTTCAACAATTTCACCTCTTGCTGTATTTATTAAAACAGATGTGTTTTTCATTCTTCTAAAACTTTTGTCATTGAACAAATGCTTATTGCCCTTTGTAAGAGGTGCATGTATAGAAATAAAATCGGATTTTTCAAGTAAACTGTCAAAATCTGTGTATTTAATTTTGTACATTTCTTTTAGTTTATCATTTTCTTTTATGTCGTATCCGAGTATTTTCATATCAAATCCGTATGCAAGTCTTGCAAATTCAGATCCTATTGCTCCGAGCCCGACAACACCGACTGTTTTTCCTCCGAGTTCTGACCCTATATATTTTTGTGCATCTGTTTGAGAATCTTTGTATTCAAGATAAGAAAGGGTAATTTTTCTGCACACGTCAATCATTAAACCAAATGCAAATTCAGCAACGCTTTTGTTTCCGTAATTGGGTGTATTTACTACAGAAATATCGTGTTCATCACAATAATTTAAGTCGATATGGTTAAATCCCACAGAACGAAGAGCAATAAGACGAAGTTTGGAAAATTTTTCCAAAACATCTTTTCCGACTCTAGATGTCGTGAAACAAGATATAACATCGGCATCTTTATATTCTTCCGGTATTTTATCTAAGTTGTTTAATGATTTGCCGGTTAAAAAATAATCGTATTTTCCGTCGTTTTGATTTTTCAGATAATCATATTCATCATTTTCCACATCAAAATATACTATTTTTGTCATTTTTAGTCTCCTGTATTTTTTGACTATATAAGAGTCATCAGAAAAAACAATCACCCTTGAGGGTAAAACAGAATTCCTGTATTTTTTTAGATTAAAAATTAATTAACAAATTGTTGTTTCTGTATTCTTAATATGAGAAAATGTTTTTCAAAGAAGAGGCTTAATTTTATGCAAAGAAATATACTTGTTGTTGACGATGATGATGAAATAAGAGAGCTTTTGGAATTTGACCTTTCACACAGCGGGTACAAAGTTGATACAGCATCTGACGGTATGGAAGGGCTGAACAAAGCTGTCACAAATAATTATGACATTGTTCTTTTGGATGTGATGATGCCGAAAATGAACGGTTTTGATGTTTGCAAAAATTTAAGGAAGGCAAAACCGGATGTGCCGGTATTACTGCTCACGGCAAAAGGAACAATTAATGATAAAACTCAGGGATTTGACTGCGGAGCGGATGATTACCTTGTAAAACCTTTTGACATTCAAGAGGTTCTTTTGCGGGTTAAAGCTCTTTTGCGAAGAAACACTGACAACACAAAAGGTGAAAATGTAATTAAGCAGGAAATCTTAAAGATGGGAGAAATAGAGCTTTTCCCCGAATCTTTGGAAGCTTCTGTTGAAAACAAAAAAGTTAAACTTACACCTACTGAGTTTGAAATTTTATATTGCCTGATGCAGCATTTCAATGACTCCGTATCTCTTGCAGTTTTGCTTGATGAGGTCTGGGGTTATGACTCGGATGAAGATGTCAGAATGGTAAGAGTGCATGTGGGCGGATTAAGACAAAAAATTGAAGAAGACACAAAACATCCCAAATATCTTCACACGGTTACAAATGTGGGTTACAAACTCACTCCTGTCAAAGAAGCAACGGATAACGAAGAACAGTTATGAGAAAATTTAAAAATGTCAGAAGATTAAAAATAGTAGAGCAGATAATTCTGGTTCTTTTGCTTGCCGTAATTGTTCCTACAACAATCAGTGCAATAATAGTAAACAATATAAACCAGCACGCTGTTCGTAATGAACTCCAGTATTCGGCTTTAAGCATTGCTGAATCAATTGCTTCAAATATTGAAACCTTTACCCAGTCCGGTGAAGATGAACTCAATCAAATTGTGCTGGCATTAAAACATATAAAATCTGATTATGCACAAAATGTGTATTTAAAAGATTTGTTGATAAATTCCAATTTGATTTCAACATTGGAAATAGTAAATAAAGAAGACAAAGAAAAGTATAAATACTGGCAGGAATATACTTTGTTCAGCAAGGACAAAGAAAAAATAGAAATTCTGAAAAAAATTAACGATGCTCAAGCAGTACTTGCGACTGTTGATGCAAAGGTATTTGAAGACCAGGTTTTTAATATTTACAAAAAAGATAACCGGCAAATATATATTATAAACAAAGATAAAAAAATTATAGCTGCACACAACTATAATCAAAAAGACTTTGACAGAGTTATTTATGCACTTCCCAAAAATTTAAAATTAAATGAATCCGTTATTTTCGGTAAAGTCAAAAATCAGCCTCTTGCTTATTTTAAGATACAAAACCCCGATGCAACTATAATCGTCAATACAACACATCATATTACCAAAACAACAATTAACAATGCCAGATACAAAATCGTACTGGCTCTTTGTGTTTCGGCATTATTTATAATATTTATAGTAGGACTTTATACTTCGTATCTTTATATAAATATACGACAGTTGTTTAAAGGTATCATTGCTCTTTCTAAAGGGAATTACAAACGTAAAGTCAGATTGCTGACAAACATTTTTACGCCGCATGAAACAATATTTCTTGCCACTGAATTTAATAAAATGGCTGACGAGATAAATAAAACATACAGACAGCTAAAACATTCAAACAAAGAACTTAAAAAACTTGACGAATTTCGTTCAAATTTAATCGATACGGTCAGTCATGAGTTCAGAACACCTTTAACAAGCATTAAAGGCTATACATCAAGACTTTTGCGTCAAGATATAGAACTCGATGAAGAAACAATACAAAAATCTTTGAAAATAATCAAAAATCAAACGGAGCGTTTGAGCAGAATGGTTGAAGACTTGCTTGTTATTCCCGATATTGAAGGTGCAAAACTAAATTTAAATTTGGAACCTATAAATCTTTGTGATTCAGTCAATGATGCTATACTATCCACAAAACACAAAGCTGAAAGAGAAATTCAAGTTTCGATTCCTGAAAACTTTCCTGATATATATGCTGACAATGACAGAATAGAACAGGTTTTGATAAACATAATTGAAAACGCATACAAATATTCATATCCTGATACACCAATAAAAATTAATGTATCGCAGGAGAAAAACTATGCTGTTATAAAAATTTTAAATTCTTCAGATTATATTCCTTACGAAAAACTTAATAAACTTTTTGGCAAATTTATAAGAATTGATGACAAAACTACAAGAACAACCAGAGGCACGGGTTTGGGATTGTTTATAGTAAAAGGTCTTGTGAAAGCAATGAACGGTTCAATTGAATTGAAATCGGAAACAGATAATACATTCATTGTTACAATAAAAATACCTCTTTGTTCTTAGGTATTTTTTAGATATTATAGAAACGTATACGGATTAAGGGAAAATAAATGAAACTAAAAGACACACTGGCACAAAATTCTTTTGATTATGCATATCTTACTAAAAGGATATACAAATATATCCATCCTTATCTTTTCAGAATAATACTTGGATTTATTATTGCTCTGCCTGTCGGTGCATTGGATGGTGTGATTGCCTATGCTCTCAAGCCGTATATGGATGAAGTTCTTATCAAAAAAAATATGTTGCTGGCATATCTCATACCGTTTGGTATTGTGGCTTTTGCCGCATTACAAGGTCTTTTGAGGTATTTGAATGATTATCTTACAAACTGGACGGGACAAAAGGTTACAAATGATGTTAAGCTTGCATTGTTTAAAAAACTTGTTTATATGAACCCGAAATTTTTTGATGAAAACTCTTCAGGAATAATTCTTTCAAGATACTTTTCAGATCCAGAAGCTGCATCTAAAGGCATTTTGGACAACCTGAAAGCATTGATGAGTTCCGGTATAGGTGCATTCGCTCTTATCGGTGTTATGCTGTACAATTCTTGGGAACTTGCTCTTGTTGGTGTTGTAGTGCTTTGTGCAGCCTTTCTTCCTGCGGCTTTAATAAGAAAAAGGATTAAAAATGCATCTAACCAAACTATGAAAATAAGCGGAAATATCATAACCGATTTTAACGAAACATGTGTCGGCAACAAAATTATTACCTCTTTTAATTTGACTGAATATCAATATTCAAAATTCTACAAAGAAATACATGATGCTTTTGACGTAAATATGTCACTGGTCAAAAGAGTATCATGGATGTCTCCCATAATGTATACTATAGCTTCATTTGGCATAGCTTTTGTTATGGCATTCGGTACATATTTGGTTCTTTCCGGAAGAATGACAAGCGGAAGTTTGTTATCTTTTGTGACATCTTTGCTTTTGCTGTACAAGCCGGTAAAAACACTAGGAAATACACTTACAAATATTCAAACTATTTTTGTTGCACTTTGTAGAACATTTGAATTATTTGATGTTGAATCAGAAATTAAAAACAAAGAAAATGCAACAACAATTAACGGTGTTAAAGAAGGTGTATCTCTGGAAAATGTGAACTTTGAATATGTGGAAAATACTCCTGTTTTGAAAAATATCAATTTAAAAGCATCTGTAGGAGAAACTGTTGCTATAGTCGGAAACTCCGGTGGCGGAAAGACAACAATAGCAAATTTGATTCCAAGATTTTACGATATAAATTCAGGAAGCATAAAAATTGACAACATTGATATTAGAGACATTGAGTTAAAATCACTTAGAGACAATATAGCTGTTGTTTTTCAGGACAATTTTTTGTTTAGCGGAACAATCAAAGAAAATCTTCTTATGGGAAATTTTAATGCCACTGATGAAGATATAGATAAAGTTGTTAAAGCTGCACACATAGATGAGTTTTTAGACGAATTGACTGATGGATTGGATACAGAAATTGGTGAACGAGGAACAACATTGTCTGGTGGTCAAATACAGCGTATTGCAATAGCCAGAGCAATGCTTAAAGATGCACCGATTATTATTCTCGATGAAGCCACTTCAGCATTAGACAACAAATCTGAAGCTGTTGTACAGAAAGCTCTTGATAATCTAATGCAAAATAAAACGGTCTTTGTTATTGCCCACAGGCTTTCGACTATACAAAATGCAGACAAAATTGCGGTAATAAATGAAGGTGAGCTTGTTGAACTCGGAACGCACGATGAGCTTTTGTCAAAAGAAAACGGTTTTTACAAGCGTCTGTATGAGATGCAGTTTGCAAAAGCGTCAGTAGCTGTTTAATTCTTGGTGTAATTTATACAAATTTTGGATAACAAATATAGCGGCAGACTTTGTGTGTTTATTTGCATAATAAAATGCCGCCCGACTTACACATCGACCGGCAAAGTTTTCATCATGGAGAAAAGGAGTGGAAGAGAAAGTATAAAGAGAATTGGCTACATTAATATAATGCCCAAAGATTGATATACATAACATATAAATAATATATATTTACAATTTTTAATATAAAATAAAAAGTCTCAAAAATATTAATATTTTGGTTTATAGTTTGTAAAATAAAAATTTTTTTGTTAATATAATTAATAAATGGAGAAGTGGCCGAGTCGGCTGAAGGCGGCACCCTGCTAAGGTGTTAGGTGGAGTAATCTGCCTCGAGGGTTCGAATCCCTCCTTCTCCGAATTTAGTCCCGAAAGGGACTTTTTTAGTATTTGGAGGGATGAGAACTACAAGGCGAAGCCTTGTAAAGGTGTATTGAAGTGAGTGTTTTGCGTAGGGCAGATGGTGCGATTATTTCGGGCAATCGGCTTGTGTTGTGGATTTGAGGGGTAGGAAATAATCAAACCATGTGAACCGTAATTACTCTTTTTACTCTTTTTCTACCCGGTGCTGATGGTGTGATTATTTCAGACAAAAGACTTTCAGGCCTCTCTCTGCTTGTGTTTTAGGGTAATCAAGGCTTGGTTCAAATGGTCTGATTATTTAGGGCAAAGTGAGTCGTTTGAGGTTTTTGAAAATTCTGCTGTTCTGTTAAATTTTTTAATTGATACAAAACCGACACATACTCGGAAGTACTGTTCCAATTCCTAATCTTCCGAGTTAAGGTGTGTGTACCATGAATGAATATATAAATATAAGCGAAGCTTCTAGCTCCTCACTCGTTGAAAAAGCCGGTGCAAGCACCGCTTTTAACTCCTTCGTCCCTATTAAAAAAATCGCACAGGCTAAGGGTTTGAAAAGCACTCGTTCAATTCGAATGGAAATAAACAAACCTGAAAGCAAATATATTTCAAGGGAAGTTAAAGTTAACGGCGGTATCTCATACGAAATATTGTTTTCAAGTTTAGAACCTGAATTACAACAAAAACTTCGGGAATGCGAAACAAAATCAACGGCAATTGTTCCGTTGAATTACAAACCGCCTATTATTACAGATAAAGCAAGACAGACGGCAAATCACAGAATGAACATTGTTAAAGCCGCACTTGAACACAGAAATAAATATCCGAGTATAAAAGAGGCTGATGCTGAATTTTTAGACCTGTATAATTC